>JBCAXU010000028.1:0-37510 GCA_038533895.1 Pseudomonadota bacterium
CTCCGCTTCTTGATAAGACAGTGCTATCCGGCATCGGCGTGATGCGAGATTAAAACGAGGGCGTGATGCTGGCACCCACTACCGCGTGAGCGGTTTAGTACTTGTGTTGTTAGCTGTCTCACAAGTCTGTGGCAGTAATGCTAAATCCTGATTGGGAAGAGCTGCTTCCTGATCAGGCTGTATAGAACCGGAGAAGGCGACAACTATCTCGAAAAATGCCGCCTATTTATAAAATTGATTTCAACCAGATTAACGCTTAATGCTTTGCACATTCGATGATCCTTTCCTTGTCGCGGTTTTATAGCGATGCAGTTCCCAGGTCAGTTGCGCAATTGAATCCGCCATGGCTTTGATTTCGGCTTGATACTGGCTGTTCTCCGCTTTTAGTTTGCAGCTCCTCACCTCCAGCGCATCAAATCGTTCCTTTGCGACCGTCTTACGCTTGCCTTTTGCTACTGGTACTGCGTCATGGTTCGGCTGTTGCTGTCGTGCTTTCTCTGCCAAAACGATCTCCCGTAGAACAGGATGATTCTTCAACGATCCATTGGCTACACCGGCTCTTTTCTCTACCGCTGACGGGTTGATTTTCTTTTTCTCTTTTTTTAAAGCCTCAAGAGCGTTTTCTAGTTTGGTCTTTACACTAGGCATCACAATACTCCTAATTCAAAGCGATCAAAGGCGATGTTATGGTCTGTCATGACTTTCTCTGCGGAACGAATATCGGTTAGCTCGCGGGCCAGTGTGTTGCGGTTGTAAAAGCCCATCTCTTTCATCTGCCTCAACTTCTCACCGATGCGTTTGTGCCGCTCTTGCCAGCGTATCGCTTCGTTCTGATTGATGTTCAGGTTCTCGCAGTCACGCCCAACGCAACTAGACGGTTCAAACAAATGGGTCATCTTGCACGCTTCACCCGCAAAGCATCGGCCATAGCCGGTAGACTTGTTAGCCCCACTGGTGTTTTTGGCAAGCACTTCGAATTGCTTTTCTGTCATCACCTTGGGATCGCCCTCAAAGTGCTTCATATACCCGCCTGATTGCTGTTTAGGGTTGTCCATCATGTCTTTCAGATAGGCTTTGTGGCTTTCCATCTCGGCGTTTTCCACAGCTTTTTTGATGTTGGCCGGGTTCTCTATCCCCATCAGTGTAAGCACCTCGGAGTGGCTGGCGTAGATCGCCGTCATCGCAAGACTGATGTGTTTGAACTGGTGCTTGAGTGCGGCCAGTGATACCAGGCCATTCCCCACCACAAAATGTGCAAAAGTACGCCGCAGCGAGTGAGTTGAAAAGTGCCAGTAAAAGGTGCCGTCCTTGCATTCCTTTATCGGGTTATATGCAGCGGGAACTATCGGGTTGAGCAGGCGGTACACTTCATCCATCGTAGCGGGATCATAGGTTAGATTGAGATGCTGTGAGTACTGCGTGAACAAATAGCGAAGATTGTCAGTGGTTAAAATAACGTCTTGTAGCTGGCTATTGATGCGGTCACCGACACCACTCTTGTCAAAATAAAAGCGCGGAGAACGGTGAATATCGCCTTTTATTAAACGGTGGTCATCATTGAGGGCAGCCAGTACAGCCAAGGCTTTTTCGCAGATGGGCGCACAGGCCCAGACATCTTCCCTAGGCAGTTTCTCCAGCTTGCGTGTCCATGAGCGCAGCGTGCAAAGCGTAATGCCGTCGAGGTCGATTGCCTTATACGAGGTGGCGTTTATCTGGGTGAGTTCGCTGATACGCATCCCGGTGAAGGCAGACAGTGACATAAAGCACGCCCCTTCGATGGCTTTAAATTCACCAACTGCCTGCCGCTCAGTCAGTCCGTACTTTCTGGCATAAGCTTTGACATTACGAAGGTCGGCCAGATTTTCGTGGGCTCGGTTCACATCCTGCATCAAACGGCCCATCAACTGCTCATAAATCGCCGGGATCACCGTGGGGTAATGCCCCTTCCCGGCAGTCGAGTATTGCTTGGCGATTTGCTTGACCGATTTACCTTCGGGTAACCCCAGCGTGAAGCATGATTGCTCCGGAAAGTGCCCATTAACCTGAGTGAGTACGCTCAGCGCTTCGAGACGAAGCGTTACAGTTTTTGCGCTAAGGTCCTTTCCTGCGTGGAGGATTTGGTTAAATACCAGTTCGTTGCTGAGCAGCGAAAATGAACTAATGTTTGTGTCCTTAAACACTCTCAATGCGAGATTTGACCCTCTACTTATATTTCTGCATTGGCTGAATTTGCGAAATGTTTCACCCTGCATGTGTAGCATCCCGCCTTTCTCGCCCCAGATCAGAAAGTAGACGCGCTGTTTCAGCTCAAGAAGCAACTGTGGGTTGTGTTTCTCCTGGTTGAAGTTGATTTTATAATTACGCTCCGACTCATTAGAGCGGTTAAAAAACGGGTTGTAGTCCCAAGTGTCATCGGAAAAGTAGGATACAGGCTTGCCGTCTTTATTGACGCTGACCACGGTGTAGTCATCCGGCATCGGATACTGACCGGAGGCCTGCGGTAAGGCGTACTGCTCAAATTTGCTGGTATCCGCACTGACACAAAACATGACTACCCCCTGAATATATCCATTACTGATTCTTCGTCCCACAAGGGGTGACACTCACGCGCCAGCAATTTCTCTGCCGCTTTGAGGTGCGCTTTATTGAATCGCGCCTTGAGCTGGTTGAGTCTGGCTTTAACCTCGCCGTAATTGGTCAGGAAGTGTTCGACATTTTGGTGAGCGAGCATGGCTTCATTCAGCCGTTTTTCAAAACTGAGCAAGCGCCAGATGTCGTGCGGATCATCGACGATACCGTAGTTGGCGCAGCCAAAGCATTTCACGACAAAGCCGCACCCTTGCTCTGACCACTCCTCATCACTGAGGATGCCTGTCCGAGCAGTAACTTTCTGAAACTCACGTTTTTGCGGTGTGTCTGCGCCCTTACAGAAGCCGCCATTCAGATTCTCAACCACCTGATGGGTGGTATCACTGGCCTTGAGTGCTTCCCATTCGTCATGCGAAATCACTTCTCCGACAGCTTCTTTAGCCTTGGCCACCGCGACAATCGTGCCACCGCTGGGGTTTTCACCCAAACGGTGCAAAGCCGTCAACCCTACGGCCAGCTGACTTCGGGCTTCGCCTTTGGAGACCTTGCCGTATTTGGAATTGTCATAGGTTGAAGGCGCATTGCGAGTATTCTGCGCTGCTTTCGCTCTGCCCATTTTTTGCTCGGCGTATTGTTTCACCGAGGATTTCAGCAGGTTGCAGTTCAGCTTAAAGTCTGGATTCCTGGCGATTAACGACTGGAGACGCGTGGAGTGTTGAACCAGGTGTTTTTGAGCGTATTTAAAGAGCTCATTTCCGTTTGGCGTATTGACATTCATTTTTCGAAACAGGTAGTGCTTATCGAGGCCGAGATTCAAGGAGTGCTCCCTAGAGAGCGCAAGGTGAGATTTAAAGAATCCTTTGCAGCTCGCTCGCGGGGTAAAGGTACGCAGTTCAACCTGATTTCCTCGCGTTTTAAATCCCTCAATAGCGATGCGTCCCGCCCCGGACTTTTGGCAAACCCATTCATCCTCTAAAAACATGCTCAAGGTTTCCGTCTGCCCGGTGCCCAAATAATAAATGGTCAGAAACACCGCATTACACACCAACCTGTCGAATGCGAACCTCCTTTGAGCCTCGGTTAACGTGCCATCCTGATAACGCGCAAGCAATGCACTGCGGTCAGCTAATAAAGCAAAGGCAATACCGCGCAGCTCTTTGGTGGTGTAGTTATTAGAGTCCAGTGAGGCTGATTGAGTATCGAGGTTTCGGGCGGCTTTAGGGATTTGCCCAAAGCCAAACTTCTTACACAGTGAATTCAGGTTTGATCCCATCCAACCTAGGGTCTTAGGCTTTACAGGTTTGCCGCTCAGACCTTTGCCTGTACTGACCATCGACAGGTAATTAGCATGAATGAATTGGGTACAGGTCTCTGGCGATAACGCTACCTTGGCTTTTCGATTGCCACTTTGTGCATTGAATGCTTGCACCAGAACCTGTCGCATGTGTCTAAAGTTCATCACTTTGGTGGGGCTTCGCCACCCCGACTGCTGGAACTTGGAAATCAGTAAACGGACGTGCTCGTCTGTGGCATACGCCTTTAGATCTGAAAAGTCACAGGTGCTGTTACAACCTGAACCGTTTTTCCACACGTACTTCCACTTGGTTATGGTGGTCAGGGTATTGTACGTAACCATTTCAGGAGTCGGCGTGGAGCGGTATGTGCGGGTGCTTTCAACAACCTGCGCGTCTATTAAATCGGTCATGTCAGCGCTTCACCCTCCAGCAAATTCATGGTGATCTCCGGCACCTGATTTTTCTCCGGGCTACCCTCATAATGCTTGAGGTACAGCATTGTCGTATCCAGATCCTTGTGGCCCATTTCCTTTTTCAGCATTTCCAGCGCTTGCAGCATCGACAGCTCCGGTATTTTCGCCAATGAATCCAGCTTGTAAGCGCCAAAGGTAGCCCGGCAGTCATGTTGCTTGTGCTTGAAGTGCGGGTTGCTGTTCTCCTTAATCGCCTTTCTCAACTTACCCCAAAGCGTATTGAGGCTTTGGGTCGTAAATCTGCCGCCATCCTTATTGATGAAAGCAGGTGGGTTCATGTCACCCGTGCTCATGAAATACAATTGCTGGCGCTTCTTGTACCGCTCACTTTGATGGTATTGGTTAATCGACTTCATCAACCAAACAGGCATGGATACCTGGCGATTAATATCGTATTTGGTTTTACACTGGTGATCTGGTCCGATCCAAATACCGGTTAACGTCTTGCTGTTAAACCCTTTGGGGATCACGAAGTGGTCGGGCTTGATGTCAGCCACCTCAATCGCCCGAAGCCCCACGCAGAGCATGACACTAACCATCAAGCGAAACTCCATAGATAACCCGTTATAGTGCCAGTTGTCCCTGACATGCTGAAGGTCTAGGTCGTTCAATGGTTGCAGGTTGGTGTCTCTTGTCTGACTGCGGATCGTACAGTCCGTCAGCGTTTGGCCGTATTTGGTTACGCCCGTAATTTCAAAAGGCAGCTCGGAAATATAACCATGCCGGTAGCAGAACAGGTAAAAACGTCTTGCGATAGAGAGAGCGGCAACGGCAGTGTTTCGGCTTATTTTCCCTCGTTCAATCTGACCATCTAGATAAGCTCGATAAAGGAAGATCGGGTAGCGCTGTAGCTGCTCCTCATGATCGTCCCATTTAAGACGGTTTGCATCCAAGAACCGGTAGTACCTCAACAGGTGAAAGCACGTTGGGTTAATATCCTTAACACCCTGGACAATGCGGCGATTCAGAATAAAGGCGTTTGCTTCGAATACCGGCTTACCTTCGCTGGTAAGCAGCACCATTACACCCTTGAATGACATCGGCCTTTTGACACTGAAAGAGCGAGCGTCTTCAGCTACTTCCACATGACCAATATCTATGGCTGAACTTGTCTCTACGAGGTGGTAATAATGCTCCATTCTGCGCCTGTCATTCCGACTTATTTTATCTAACTATAGGTGTAGATGTTAATCTAATCAAGACAAAAAAATAGACCATCTAATGATGATCTAAAATAACTATCTGCTCTCTAGGTTGAATGTAAAAAAACCGCCTGATGGCGGTTTTTTTATAGCCGGAGATACCCTGGTCGGTTAGCAATCCGCAAATTCTTCTTCACCGCCACCGGCCTCAGTAAACCATTGACTAAGATGGCGTTTGAGATCTTTGAGTTCTTCTGGACCAATCAAAGCTAAACCAAGGTCTTCTGCACGGGTAATGTCGTTATGACGTAGTGGACGGAAACTAACGAGCATCGCGCGGGCTTGTAAGCCGCCCAACAGATCTCTGAGCGATTCGAGTTTATATAGAGTGTCATCACCATCGTCGCGCATTCCTTTGGTTTTGCATTCGATGATATGCAGCTTATTGTTGACTACCGATGCGACATCTAACTCGTTACGCACTTCACGATCACCGAGTTGACGATATACCTGCACATTGAGTGAACGATCTTGAATGGTTGGCATATCTTGTTGTATTTGTCGTACCGTGCTGTGTACTAGTGTTTCGAGCCATTCTCCATTTGAGAACCGACGGGCATCTTCATTGGCAAAGGTAAGCACGCCATCTTGATAGGTCGCGATGTCTGTTTCGACCAAATCGTTCAACAGTATGTTCAGCTCTCGGTAACCTTGCTGCTTCTCAGACAGTGCCACATCTAGACGCTGCTCTTTTCGACAAGTGGTCGCAAGGTAATTTAACGTAGCTAGGCCTGGCCCCAACTCTAATGCATTGCTTGCCCAGCGTTCACCCAACTCGTACAGTTTTTGATCGAGCAATGGAGGCAGTTGGTGATTACTGAACTCGCCGCGAGCACCAAATATAGTGAGATATTCGTCGATAGTGATCCGATCTTGAACCTGGGTATCTTCATGGCCATCAGGGTAGAGCCAACAAAGACGGTCACTGCTGGGCTCTACAACGAAAATGGGCCAGTGATAGCTACGGAAAATCTCGTACACTGAGAGCAAGCGATGTCGCAGACCGCAACTGGCGTTAAGTTTTACCTCTTGACCACGGATTTTTAGATCTTCCGCCAGCTTATAAACTGCCTGTTTAATTTTTGATGTCGTGGCAACGTTTGGGATTTCGAAAAACTCGGAGGTGATGTTTCTTTTCGCTAATACGCTATTAAGGCGTTGATACATATCTTGTTGAGCTTGGACGCCGACAAAAACAATGTGATTACTGGTCGTGCGGTTATCAAGCAGTGGCGTTACCAAGCGAATAGGGTCTTGGTCGATAATGCCAACATGAACTGCCATATAAATTCCTCATGGTTGGCTTGCGAAAAGGTTACAGAAAAGTCGGCAAGCCTATTAACCATATAATGACACAGGGAATAAAAAACAAGGGCGACTATAGAAAATAGTCGCCCTTGCTCAATAAATGACAATCCTCTGACTTATCAAAGCTTAAATCGATGCACCAGCTCACCTTGCTGGTTGGCCAGTGAAGAGAGGTTATTGCTGGTTTGGGCAATCTGAGCCATCGCTTGATAGCTACTATCCGCGATAAGGTTGATCTCTTCGATGTTTCGAGCGATATCACCTGTGGTTTCACTTTGCTCAGCAGCGGCTTGGGAGATGTGACCACTCATCTGACTGATTTCTAAAATCAAACCTTGGATCTCTTCCATCGCACTGTTGGCACTCGACGCTTGCTCGACAGAGAGCTCCATGTCGTCCATACAACTTTGAATCACTTTATTCGCTGATGTGGAGCTCGATTGCAAGTTGCTGATCATACTTTCAATTTCACTAGTCGACTCAGTGGTTCGTTGAGCAAGAACTCGCACTTCATCTGCAACTACGGCAAATCCGCGACCTTGCTCACCAGCTCGTGCTGCTTCGATAGCTGCGTTGAGCGCGAGTAGATTGGTTTGTTCGGCGATATTTCGTATCACGTCGAGAATGGTACCAATTTGGCTACTCATCGCTTGCAGTTCTTTCACCGCATCGACTGATTCATTGAGACGAGTCTCTAACTGATTGATGGTGGTGATATTGGTGCCCATGATCTGGCGACCTGACTCTGAAGCCTGCTCAACGCGCTCAACCATCTGTTGAGAATTTTGCGCGCTTTGAGCGACTTCTTGGACTGAATGAGCCATCTCTGTCATCGCTGTGGCGACGTTAGCGGTTTGCTCACGTTGCTGACTGAGCTGACTCTGTGCTTGCGAAGAAGTCTGTTGGTTGGTTGCGGCCGTTTGTGTCAAGTTGTCGGACGCATCGTTAAGCTTGACCAGAATACCGTGCAGGTTATCGGCCAACGAATTAATGTGATTGCTCACGCGGCTAAACTCGTTGTTGTAGCGAATCTCAATTCGCTTGGTCATATCGCCTTGGGTCAATGACTCAAGCGTACTTAGGATACGAGTTAGTGGCTCGCGCACACTCTGCGCGATGTGGTAGCCAATCGCCAGTGCCATCAAAATAACTACAGCGCCTATCCCAACGGAACGGACAACACCTTGCTCGTACACAGCGCCGGCTTCATTAAGTGAATCTGCTAGTCCTTGCTCTGCATATTGGCTGAACGACTTTAGCAGCGCCATAGTTGCATCGACTTGTTGGGTAAGGTTTGCGATGTTGCCATACAGGGCGTCTTTCGCCATTAAGTAATCGTTGTGTTGGTCCAGTACCCCACCTTTTTGCCCAACGTCGCGGGTAAACTGTTGAACGGAGTCATCAAACGCATTTTTGATTTCAGGCATTTGAGTGGTTAAACCACGATAGGCGTAATTGAGGTGGGTGACAGCCTTCTTGTTCTTAGCGACGGCTTGCGAGACAAACTCGGTATCACTGCTCGCTAGCGCATCAGATGTGGTGACTTCCGCGTCTTTCAGTTTAATAAAGTAGCTTTTTGCCATCACTTTAACGGAAATGCTGCTCTGGTCGTCAACATACTCTTTCATGCCGACGCTTAACTCTGAGTGTAGACGCTGAAACTGACGCGTTGACTTTTGAACTTGTGCTTGTGCGATAAACATATCGCGATAGTTGCCCATCGCTTGTTCTGCTTCAGCAAAATAGCTCTCTTCCATTAGTTTGAGCTCAGCAATGGACTGCTCTAACTCTGCTTGACCAGCACTCACTTGTTCTAGTGCTAGCAACTGGCTGCGATACGCTTCTTTGGTCTTGCCGAATTCTGCCGCTAGCTGATCCATACGCTCAAAGCTTTGGGTGGTCAGGAAGTCTTTAAACAATTTGTCGGCAGACAGCAGCGCAACGCTGGTTTGATTCGATTGGTTGACAAGTGGCAGTGAGGTGTTGGATACATCCTCGAAGTTGGTGTGGATCTGTTGCATTCCTCGCATCATCATCAGTGTCGTGACGATGAACATAATGATGATCAATGCAAAGCCAGCGTACATACGCCTAATCACTGAGCCCTTCATAGATCTCTCCCTATAATTATAATGTCTAAAAAAAGTAACAAAAAGAAAGCCATTGTATTGATACCGAGACACACATTTTATGACGCACAATACAATTTTTATTATTGATAGAACCCTCTTTTACGTTTCAGTGACATGAACACTGTTTTTTATTGTGATCTTGCGAAGCTTGACGCATACTCGAATCGTCAAACTTCTCTCTTATTCTTACTTAATGGAGTACTTCATGGCCGAAGAAACCATTTTCAGCAAAATCATTCGCAAGGAAATTCCCGCAGATGTCGTCTATCAAGATGACTTGGTGACGGCTTTTCGTGACATTAATCCTCGTGCGCCAAGCCATATTCTAATTATTCCGAACAAGTTGATTCCTACAGTCAACGATATCGAGCAGGAAGACGAGGTAGTGATGGGCCGCATGTTCGTGGTTGCGCGTAAGTTGGCAAAGGAAGAGGGGATTGCTGAAGACGGCTATCGTTTGATTGTTAACTGCAACCCTCATGGTGGTCAGGAAGTTTACCATATTCATATGCATTTGGTTGGAGGTCGTCCTCTGGGCCCAATGTTGATGAGCTAAATACTGCTGTGAACCAAGCTCACCACCGATTGTCTTAGAACCACTTTATGTAAAGCATGGCTTCAGTTTGCCATGCTTTTTGATCATCAATTTGGGGTACGAAGTGCACAAACACATTCGACTCGCTCTGGTTTTAGGGAGCACACTTGTCCTCTCTGCATGCGCGAACTTATCCGCAGGCAATCTTTTCAGTCACTACAGTGCTCAGAACAGTGAAATGCATTCTGCGTTGGCCAGTGGTGATTACTCAGGTGCAGAGCAAGCGCTTAATGAAAGTGTTGCTGGCGATATCTTGGACAACTTTGAAAAAGGTCGCGTCTATTTGCTCAATCAGCAATATCCTCTGAGTCAACAGGCGTTTGCAGCCAGCGATAGTGCCGTTCGTGTTCAACAAGATCTTGCTACTATTTCCATTTCTGAAACCGCACAAAGCGTTTCGGCTTTGGCTGTTAACGATAATCTCAAATCTTACCAACCGGCGGACTATGAACTCGGCTTTCTCCACTTGTATCTCGGGTTAAACTACGTTTATAACAACGACCTCGAAGCGGCATTGGTCGAGATGCGTCGCGCCAACCAAGTTCAAGAAACTGCGCGCAAAGAGCGAGAAAAAGAGCTTCAAGCGGCCCAAAGTCAAATGCAGCAACAAGGGTTGACCCCTAATCTAGGTAGCGTGTTGTCCAACTATCCTGATGCAGGAACGACGTTGCAAGCAGTACAAAACGGTTACTTGCTGTATCTTTCGGCGCTGTTGTACGAAGCCGATGGTGATCTAAATAGCGCCTATGTTGACTACCGACGTGCACTCGCAGTGTTGCCAGACAATGTTCAAGTGATTGATGGCACAAAAAGAGTGGCTAAGCGACTGGCGATGAGAGAAGACTTGGCCAAACTAGAAAAGCGCTACGGAAAAGCCGATTACTTAAGTCGGGATCACAGTCGTGTGATCATTATCGACGAGCGTGGTGTGGTGGAGGCGCTGCAAGGCTGGAAACAAGCTTTACCGTTATATGACAGTCGCGGTAATGGAGCCTTGTACTCTGTGGCGTTACCATACTACCCCAAGCGGAAAACACCGAGCCTTTCTGCACTAGAATTAAATGGTGCGCCACTGGTTGCGAGCCAACTGGCAGATGTCAACTTAATGGCTCAGCGAGATTTGTCTGAGCGTATGCCTTCGTTGGTGATACGGCAAGCGTTGCGAGTGTGGGCGAAAGATGAGTTGCGCCGTCAAGCGGCAAAAGAGGATGATGTCGGTAATTTGCTGTTCAATGTGTGGAACACCTTAACAGAGCAACCGGATACACGCAGTTGGTTGTCATTGCCAGCAGAGGTCTACAGTGCCAGTCTAGAAACTGAGCCAGGGGAGCAGAGGCTAAAAGTGGCAGACCAAACTTATACATTCAGCGTTGAGCAGGGACATACCGTGTTGGTTTGGCTCTCTCGACAAGGTAATAGCTCGATCATTTGGCACAAACAGTTAGGAAACATACGATGAAAAAATGGCTAGTTTCAGCAGTTATGGCATTAACCCTGCTAGGTTGTACACAAAACACCGCAGGTCTACGTATTGATGGCGCCTCTCAAACTGTGATTTTTGGTGACAACGTGTTGGCTGGTCGTCTAACGATAGATGATATCACCACCAGTGAGGTCGACGGACGGGCGCGCGGCGTTGTGCGCCTAGTGAGCAATTATTCAGGCGATCAGTATGTTCAATATCGCTTTTACTGGTATGACGAACAGGGTTTGGAGGTCAACACCAAACAAGGACCATGGCGCCAAGCGGTGATTCGAGGCACTGAAGAGATTTCTATTTCTGAAGTGTCGATCAACCCGAATGGTAGCCAGTTCCGAGTGCAAATTCGTCAATTGGATCAATAATTAATAGTAACTAGTTTGAGGAAACAACAATGAATAAAGGTGTGATTGCACTGCTGAGTTTGGCGGTACTTTTGGGCGGCTGTTCAAATCAAGTCAGCTATGGTGATGCTCAAGCGGTAGAAACGACCACCATCGATTTTGGTTCGACTGACCTACAAAAAATTGCGGGTGAGATGGTCGACAGCATGATGATGTCAGGGTCAGTTGCCGTGATTACTCGCGACTCGCGTCCCATTGTTTTTGTTGAACGTATCAAAAATAAAACCAGTGAACATATCGATACGGAATCAATCACGGATACAATTAGCACTAAGATGTTGAATTCTGGAAAGTTCCGTTTTGTTGACATGGACAGAGTTGAGTCGGTGCGCGATCAACTGAACTTCCAAAACAACGATGAGTTAGTTAATCAAAGTACCGCAATTCAGTTCGGCAAAATGGTTGGCGCTCAATATATGTTGTACGGCAATCTGTCGAGCATCGCCAAAAACGCAGGCAGTGACAAAGACGTTTATTACAAAATGACCATGCGTTTGATGGATCTCGAAACAGGCTTGATCGAGTGGGCGGATGAGACAGAAATCCGCAAGCAAGAGTCGAAAAGTTTTCTAGGCATGTAAACTCATAACAAGGAAGAGGTGCACGATGGCAAGAATGTCTTGGGATGAAGCCACACAGCTTGACCGTTCGTTATTGTCACTTGAGCATTTCTTCTCTGCTACGCCTTCTTATGCGCAAACGCTGACCGGTGGGTTAACTAACCGATGTTGGAAAGTGGTGACCGCAGAAGGTGTGGCCTATGTTTGGCGACCAAACACACCGATTACTAAAGCGTTTTCAATTTCGCGTTTCCAAGAATACCAAATCTTAGCGGCGATTGAGCCCAGCCATATCGCCCCCAAAGCCCGATTGATTAATGACCAGGGTCTGCTGGTGGATTGGGTTGAAGGGCAATCCTTGACCAATGAACTCTCGTTTGATTCGCTGCTCAAAGCTATGATCAAAATTCACTCACTGGACACCAGTCGCGTCCCCGTTGCCCCATTTAATTATACCGCTCGAGTTGATCACTACTGGATGCAGCTCAATCAACAACATCAATGTGAACCTTACCTGTCTATCTATCAGCGTTGGCGCAGCGCACCTAGTTTAGCCGATGTGGGCCATACCTTATGTCACTTCGATTTAGCGGGGTACAACATGGTCAAGACTGAGAGCGGCAATAAGGTTATCGATTGGGAATATGCCGCCATTGCCGATCCAAGATTGGATTTGACCTTAAGCATCGATGTGATGGAACAAAAGCCTCTGGAAGCGGTGTATCGTTATTGTCAGTTGCGCGAAATAGAAGGGGTTGATGATTGGGTGGAAGGTGTCATGGCTTGGAAGCCTCGGGCAACTATGATGGCGATGCTTTGGTATTTATTGGCCTATCAGCTCTGGGGTGATGAGCAATACTTAGTCCAAGCACGTCAGCTACAGCAAACATTTTGCAGCTAAGATCACTGTTTTGGCGCTAACGCTCAGATATATCAAACCACTGGCTTTTAAACCTTAGTTTTCGTGGTAGATTTAAAGCACAAGGAGCGGGGGATTTACAATGATTATTTATTTGCATGGTTTTGATTCAACCAGTCCAGGGAACCACGAGAAAGTGCTGCAATTGCAGTTCATAGACGATGATGTTCGTTTCATCAACTACAGTACCTTGCATCCTAAGCACGATATGCAACACCTGTTGAAAGAAGTGCACAAAGTGATTGAACAGTCAGGCGATAAACAGGCACTGATCTGTGGGGTGGGTTTAGGCGGATACTGGTCAGAGCGTATTGGCTTTCTATGTGGTATCAAACAGGTGATATTCAATCCTAATCTACACCCTGAACTGACGATGCAAGGTCGTATTGATCGACCTGAAGAGTATGAAGACATTGCTACTAAGTGTGTGTCAGAGTTCAGAACAAAAAATAAAGGGCGCTGTCTGGTGGTGTTGTCTAAAGAGGATGAGATCCATGACAACCAGAAAACGGCAGCAGAGCTTGAAGATTACTACGACATCATTTGGGATGAGAGTCAAACTCATAAGTTCAAAAAGATATCGCAACATCTGCAAACGATGAAAGCGTTCAAAAACAGCTAAGCAGATTTTCAATGACCACCTAAAAGCGACATTTTTCAAAATGTCGCTTTTTTGTTGTTGGTGATTGCAACCCGTAAATAGTTCAGTGCTAAACGTAATCTTTGGTTGCGTACGCTGGTTTGACCTATATAATGTCTTTACTACAAATTTTTTGATAAATATCAAAAAAAATTGAGAGCAAGAAAAACTTGCCCATATGATTTACTAACGCAAATGTTAGTTTTGAGTGACTTACTCTTTTATCCAAGACGCGTATCGATTATCGAATCTCTAGGCTGACACCAGACACGGAAGTGCTCCGTAGGTGACCCCAAAATTCAGAATTCCATCAAAGCGACCAGTCGCTTTGAGTCAATTTAAAATTAGTTTTGAGGAAAATGCTGTGACACGAATTATCGTAGTAGGCGGCGGTGCAGGCGGTCTTGAGCTTGTTACCAAACTGGGACGTACATTAGGCCGCAAGGGACGCGCGAAAGTCACCTTAGTGGATCGCAAGGCAAGCCACTTATGGAAGCCATTGCTGCACGAAGTGGCTACTGGCTCACTGGATGAAGGGGTTGATGCACTGAGTTATCGTGCACATGCGAAAAACCACCACTTTGATTTTCAAATGGGCAGCCTTCAAGATATCGACCGTGAGCGTAAAGTCATTAAGTTGCATGAGCTGAAAGACGATCATGGCGAACTACTGATGCCAAGTCGAGAGCTTGAATACGATATTCTAGTGATGGCGATTGGCTCAACATCCAACGATTTTAATACTCCAGGTGTTCGAGAGCACTGTATATTCCTTGATAGCCCAGAGCAAGCGCACCGTTTCCGCACCGAAATGAACAACCAGTTCCTTAAGTTACACGCTAAGAATGGTAATGGCGCGGTTGACATTGCGATCGTTGGTGCAGGCGCGACAGGCGTCGAGCTTTCTGCTGAGCTGCACAATGCGGTTAAAGAGTTGCGCACTTACGGCTTTGGCGACCTAGACTCAAGTAAACTCAATGTAAACTTAGTGGAAGCGGGTGAGCGTATTCTTCCTGCATTACCTCCGCGTATCTCTGGTGCTGCGCATCAAGAGCTCACTAAGTTAGGGGTGAATGTACGCACCGCGACTATGGTGACCAAAGCGGAAGCCGATGGTCTAGTAACCAAAGAGGGGGATAAGATCCCAGCTCAAATTATGGTTTGGGCTGCGGGTATTAAAGCGCCTGATTTTATTAAAGATCTAGCAGGGCTTGAAACTAACCGTATCAACCAGTTGGTGGTGAAAGAAACATTACAAACCACACGCGATGACGATATTTTTGTTATCGGCGATCTGGCGCAATGTACTCAAGAAGACGGCAGCTTTGTGCCACCACGTGCGCAAGCGGCGCATCAAATGGCGAGCCGTGCCTTCTCTAACATCGTTGCCAAACTCAATGGCCGTGAACTCAAACCTTATGTCTACAAAGACAAGGGGTCGTTAGTGTCACTCAGCCGCTTCTCGACAGTGGGGAGCTTGATGGGCAACCTGACCAAAGGCTCTATGATGGTTGAAGGTCGCATTGCCCGAGTGGTGTACATCTCCTTGTACCGCTTACACCAAATGGCGTTGCACGGTGTGTTTAAGACGGCATTGATTATTCTGATGGGACGGATTAACCGCGTGCTGCGTCCGAACCTAAAACTTCACTAATCATGCTATACCACATAATAAAAAAGAGCGCTTCGGCGCTCTTTTTTATTATGGTGTGATGGAGTAAACCATGCCTGTCTTGGGTTTGCCTGCAAATAGAAAGCGATTTTTGGCCCGACACTCAAACTGAGCGCCGCACGCTTCGATCAATTTTTGACTGGCGATGTTCTCTGGATCGCAGACAATCTCTATTCGGCTCAGTTTGAGCTGACCAAAACAAAACTCGCCTAGTGCCTGCACCGCTTTTTTTGCATACCCTTTGCGTTGAGCCCGGTCGCTAATCCAATACCCAATGCTGGCCATGTTGAAGGTATGATAGAGCTCATTAATAGCAACCATTCCAACGAGTTGTTCAGTTTGACGACAAAATACCCCAAACCCATAGGCATCACCTTTAACCCAGTTGAGTCGAGTGGCGAGTATGAATCGCTCCGCGTCTTCTATGGAGAACTGCTCGTGGCACCAATCAATCCATTGATGCAAACTGGGGGACTGGGTAATGCACTGTTGAAACTCTGCACTCTCTTCGCTGTCAATCAAGCGCAAGACCAGCTCAGGAGTAATGATTTGATAATCTGGGCTCATAAGATAAAAAGCCCTCATATAGAGGGCTATCGATTATTGATTAACTCGACGGACTTGGATGATCATTCCCATTAGAGGGTGGTCAAGATAATGGGTTTCGGTACTGCGCATTCGGCGCTTTTGGTCCAAACGGTAGCTCTTCAAAAACTCTTGCTTAACGATGGTGGGAGAAATCTCTTCCATCAAGCCGACTTGTGTCACCGAATCTGTGGCTACAGCCGTGTTTTCTGTTGTGGCTTCATACTGCTCTGGTTCTCGCTCTTGTAAGATCACATTGCGAACACTTGGGTGTTTTAAATCAATCTCAACATCGGCATACAGATAGTGCTCTACGTAGATCTGCAACTTACCGTCTAGTTCATATAGCGGCTTAGGAATGCTTTCTTCGGTTACCCCATCAATGACCTGTTTGACGTTATTACCTCGCATTGAACCGTCAGTATTAAACTGACTTGAGTAGTCTCTTCCCGCTTGAACATGGAACGTCGGCGCGCCGAAACGACCTTGATCGCCTTGACGCCACGCTTTGTGCATCAACACTTCAAAGCCTGCGTGCTGTTTGAGTTTTTGCACTTCGCCGTTAAGTTGGTACTCAGAATAGGGCAACATTTGCACCCCTTTACTGGCACGGAAACTGGCATCAGCAAAAGAGCCCGCACGCTCAATATCAATTGGGGGTAAACGGTTTGGCCAAGACTCTGCGGTTTGCTCGGCATCGACCGCTCGCTTAAAAATGATCACTTCGATATCGAATTGACGCTGCGCCATTGAAGGCATTGCAATAAACAGTAGCAACAGCGGGATCAGTTTCTTCATTACAACTCCATGATAAAGGTGACATCCACCTTTGAATTAATTAAGAGACGGTTAAGCCTTAGGCAATAGATTTTGCTGGAACTCGGCCAACATGTCATTCACAAACTGAATTCTTTTACGTCTATCGACTAATGGTATCGTAAACTTGAACTTAGTGGGGCCATCCATAGCGAATTTTTGTGGCTGAGACTGCAATAGTTTAACCAAATACATCGGGTTAATGTCAGCATCTGGATAGAATTCGATGTAGCCGCCTTTGTCGTGCGCTTCTACCTTCTTCACTTTCAACCTTGCCGCAGTCAGCTTCAACTCAGCGACAGACAGTAAGTTTTTCGCCGCATCTGGCAGTAACCCAAAACGATCAATTAACTCGATTTTGAGCTCGCTCAACTCTTCGCTACTGCTTACGCTAGCGATTTGTTTGTACATCGACAGTCTGGTGTTAATGTCTGGAATGTAGTCATCTGGGAGTAGAGCGGGGAGGCGCATCTCGACTTCGGTTTGCTCACGCAGGAGTTCATCCAAAGAGGGCTCTTTGCCTTCTTTGAGCGCTTCAACGGCTTGTTCGAGCATTTCCATGTAAAGCGTAAAGCCTACCGATTGAATCTGTCCGCTTTGCTCATCTCCGAGTAGTTCACCAGCTCCGCGAATTTCGAGATCGTGCGTGGCTAGGGTAAAGCCTGCGCCCAAGTCTTCAAGCGAGGCAATCGCATCAAGGCGCTTGATCGCGTCTTTGGTCATCGCTTTAGGATGTGGGGTCAGCAAATAGGCATACGCTTGGTGGTGCGAGCGACCCACGCGGCCGCGTAACTGATGCAATTGCGCCAAACCTAAGTTATCTGCTCGGTCCATAATAATGGTGTTGGCGGTAGGGACATCAATACCGGTTTCGATGATGGTGGTACAGACGAGCAAGTTGAAACGTTGATGATAAAAATCATTCATGATCCGCTCCAACTCACGTTCGCGCATTTGACCGTGAGCGACGGTAATCCTTGCCTCTGGGATCAGTTTTTCTAGGTCAGCGGCGACTTTCTCTATGGTTTCTACTTGGTTATGTAAGAAGTACACCTGACCGCCGCGCATGATTTCTCGAAGCACAGCCTCGCGAACCACGGCATCATCACGCTGACGAACAAAGGTTTTGATCGCCAAACGACGTGCTGGTGGTGTCGCGATGATCGACAAATCGCGCATGCCACTCATGGCCATGTTTAGCGTTCTCGGGATAGGGGTGGCGGTGAGGGTCAGAATGTCCACATCAGCGCGCATCGCCTTCATTTTTTCTTTTTGACGCACGCCAAATCGATGTTCCTCATCGACGATCAATAGCCCTAGATCGTGGAACTTGATGTCGTTGGATAGCAGTTTATGTGTCCCAACCACCAAGTCGACTTTGCCGTCTTCGATGTCTTGCAGTATCTGTTTTTGCTCTTTAGCCGTTTTAAAGCGTGATAGTACCTCGACACGGATAGGCAGATTGGCGAAGCGATCACGGAAGTTTTCAAAATGCTGCTGAGCGAGCAAGGTAGTAGGCACCAAAACAGCGACTTGTTTTCCGTTATCGGTGGCTACGAAAGCCGCACGCATCGCGACCTCAGTTTTACCAAAGCCAACATCGCCACAAACCAGTCGATCCATCGCCTTAGCTTGGCACATGTCAGACATCACAGCGTTAATGGCCATTGACTGGTCATCGGTTTCTTCAAATGGAAAACCGGCCTTAAAGGTGGCGTATTGGTCGCGGTCGAGTGCAAACTTGTATCCTGGTTTGAGCTCACGCTTGGCGTAAACATCGAGCAGCTCTGCGGCGACATCACGCACTTTTTCCGCGGCTTTACGTCTTGCTTTTGCCCAAGCTTCTCCCCCTAATTTGTGCAGCGGTGCGCCATCCTCTGCGCCGCCTGAGTAGCGACTGATCAGGTTTAGTGACGCCACAGGGACGTAGAGTTTGGCGTCATTTTGATATTCGAGCGTCACATACTCGGTGGTCATTCCGCCCGCTTCAAGGGTTTGTAAGCCGACGTATCGTCCGATGCCGTGGTCAATATGAACCACGGGTTGACCTGGCTGTAGCTCGGCAAGATTTCGGATAACAGCGTCACTGTTGGTGCTCTTACGATCTTTGCGGCGGCGCTGAATAACGCGATCGCCAAGCAAGTCACTTTCACAAATAAGCGCAACTTGGTTGTCGGAGAAGACAAAGCCGTGTTCCGCCGCCCCTAATACTAAACTGAACTTTTGCTGGCTTGCGAGCGCATCAGCAAACGTGGCGGCCGAATCCGGTCTTAGCTTGATTCGCTGCAACAGTTCTAATAGCGCTTCGCGGCGACCTTCAGACTCGACCGAAAAAACGATTTTGCCGGCAAAACTTTCACTAAACTGACGTAACGCCGCCATCGGTTCTTTGTTTTGGTGCTGAACTGCCAGTTCTGGAAGCGCGTTAAGCGCGGCGTTGCTTCGGCCTTGCTTTTGACCAATTGATTCGGTAAACAGCGCATTCTGCGGCAGTTGCTTGAAGTGGCTAAACAGCTCATCCTTTTTTAGCCACAGTTCTTCAGGTGGAAGTAGAGGACGTAACGGATCCACTTTACGCTGATCGTAACGATACTCGACATCAGCGAGAAAAGTATCAATCGCTGATTCGATTTCTCCAACCGTGATTAACTGAGTCTGCTCTGGGATGTAGTCAAACAGGGTTTCTGTGTGCTCAAAAAACAGCGGCTGCCAATACTCAATACCTGATGGCCAAGTCCCTTTAGAGACTTGCATGTAGACAGATTCAGGCTCGCGACGCGCCTCGAAGCGCTGACGCCAACGAATGCGAAAGTCTTCGATGGCCGATTCACTGGTAGGAAACTCATGAGCAGGCAGTAAGCGTATCTCTTGGGTATCTTCTATTGAACGTTGATTTTCGGGATCGAAGGTGCGAATCGTATCAATTTCGTCATCAAAAAAGTCGATACGATATGGGCTACTTGCCCCCATCGGGTAGAGGTCGAGAATGGAACCACGGCTGGCGTATTCACCAGGGCCAAACACTTGATCGACATGACGATAGCCAGACTTTTCAAGTTGGATGCGCAGCTTTTCTAGCGAGAACAAGTCGCCCACTTTGACCATTAAGGTGTGTTGCAGCAAAAACTCACGCGGTGATTGACGCTGCAGCAAAGTACTAATGGGAACAATGGTGATGCCGTCCGTTAGTGTGGGTAATTGGTACAAACGGGCGATGCGGTCAGAGATAATCTCTTGATGCGGTGAGAAGTTGTCGTAGGGTAATGTTTCCCAATCAGGAAACAGCGCCACTTCTTGCTGGGTGAATTGTTCGATTTCTTGTTGCAATTTGAGTGCGGTTTGCGGGTCGGGCACCGCTAACAGAGTGTGTGCACTGTGTTTGTTGGCAAGCTCGGCAATGGCCAAAGCCAGTCCCGCACCACGAAGGTTGCCAATTTGTTTTTTGTCTCCAGCGCCGCTGGCGGCAGTGAGATTGAGTAGTGAAGTATTGGGCATAACGTATTTATCTGTCTCGCTCTAGAGAGCGCTGACGAAGCAATTTTTGTTGTTGAAATAAAGCCGCTTTAATCAGTAAGTCTTGGTCGACGTCTCGCAGCAGGTCGTATTTGATGGTGATGAGTTGGGTATCTTCATTCTCTTCGACTTTGACCACGTGACCATAGCAGTAGATTGCGGCTGCCGGGTGGTCGAGGAACATTTTTACTCGAACCTTAGTGTCGAGAGCCAGCACATTGGGTGACATGTATGTAAACTGACTCGCTCCGAACGCGTGGGTTTTAAAGCGTAGCTGTTCATCGTCTTGTTGCGAGAGCATAAATGTCAGCAGTAAGTTGAGCTTAGAGTTTTGTGTGTCAAGTAACTGGATGACGTGTTTAAACTCGCTGTTTTTCAACTCATTACGTGCACTATCGTTAACGAGATCAAGGTGGCTGAACTCGCTGGCAACGATAAAAGGTGCCGGAATCTCGCTTTCAAACTTCTCGATACTGGGTAACACGCTCGCCTGAGGCAAGGGCTCGACGTTAACAGTCATGGTGTGATTGACAGTAAAAAACTCTTGGTCAGACATGCTTGATTCCTTCTGCTTATAGCATTGATTATCGTTATAGCTGTCAAGTAATCAAGCTATCCCTTTGTTTATGCCATATTTTAACGACTAATTGGCAATTAAACACTACAAGTGTCTGGAATTAATCGGTACAGTAAAGCCCATTCTTACGTGTTATGACTGGGTATTGGGTTTCCACTATGTTTCATCCTGTCTCCACCTTTATCGGTTTGCGCTATTTGCGTGGGCGTTCCGGTGATAGATTCAGTCGTTTTGTCTCTTATATGTCCACTGCCGGGATCACCATCGGCGTGATGTCGTTGGTCACGGTTTTATCGGTGATGAATGGTTTTGAAGCTCAGCTCAAAGGACGGATTCTCGGTGTGCTGCCGCAAGCGTTGATCTCTGAGCAATCTGGCCATACTGACAGGCAGCCTCAAGCGCCCGACTTTATTCATCACCTTTCAACAGGTGGTGTTCCGGAGCCAGTGGTTCAAAGCGAGGCGATTATTCAGAGCCCAACTCAGTTAAGCGCAGGCTTGCTACTTGGTATCGAGCCGTCGGACAATGATCCCATCCAAGCGCATTTGATAGCTGGACGTTTATCTAGTTTGCAGCCGGGCCAATATCAACTGTTTGTCGGACATACACTCGCCCGCGCGATGGATGTGTCGCTGGGTGACAAAGTTCGTTTAATGGTGACCAGTGCGAGCCAGTTTACGCCGCTGGGTAGAATTCCGAGTCAGCGCTTGTTTACTGTGGCGGGCATCTACAATACCGGCTCAGATGTGGACGGACAGTTGATGCTCACTCACATTGAAGATGCGGGAAAACTGATGCGAATGAAATCAGGACAGATCAGCGGCTGGCGTCTGTTTTTCGAAGACCCATTTGTTGTTAGTGAACTGAGCAACCAACCTCTACCTCAAGGCTGGAAGTGGCAAGATTGGCGAGATCAGCGTGGCGAGTTATTCCAGGCGGTACGGATGGAAAAGAACATGATGGGGTTGATGTTGGGCCTTATTATCGGTGTCGCGGCGTTCAACATTATCTCTGCGCTTATTATGGTGGTAATGGAGAAACAGTCTGAGGTAGCAATTCTCAAAACCCAGGGTATGAGAGACAGACAGGTTCTCGCGATCTTTATGGTACAAGGCGCGAGTAGTGGTGTGATTGGGGCATTAATTGGCGGCAGCCTAGGTGTGTTGTTAGCCAACAATCTTAATGCCTTGCTTGAGAGCGCTGGCGTCGTGCTATTTTCGGTGGGCGGCGAGTTACCTATCCTGATAAACCCCGTGCAAATCATCATCGTTGTGGTGCTAGCGATAGCGCTAAGCCTAGCCGCCACCTTGTTTCCTTCTTACCGCGCATCCACCGTTAAACCAGCTGAGGCTTTAAGATATGAGTAACCTTCTCCAGTGCCACAATGTTTGTAAAACTTACCATGAAGGTGCTCATGATACTCAAGTACTTAAAGGCGTGAGTTTTGACCTGCAGCGTGGTGAGTTGGCCTCAATTATTGGAACATCCGGCTCCGGTAAGAGTACTTTGCTACACATCTTAGGCGCGCTCGATGATGCCAGTGAAGGCCACGTGACTTTTTTAGGCCATGATTTATCTAAACTCAGCTCGAATCATCAAGCCAAACTGCGCAACCAACACTTGGGTTTCGTTTATCAGTTTCATCATCTGCTGGCTGACTTTAGTGCGATCGAGAATGTGGCCATGCCGCTTCTTATTGGTGGAGCGAAAGTAAAAGCAGCCAAAGCGGCTGCAAGTGAGCTACTGGAAAAAGTTGGGCTCAGTCACCGGTTAGAGCATCGACCTTCGGAGTTATCGGGAGGAGAGCGTCAGCGAGTGGCCATCGCGCGTGCATTAGTCAATAGTCCCGATCTCGTGCTTGCCGATGAGCCAACGGGTAACTTAGACCATGCGACAGCGCTGTCTATTTATGATTTGATGCGTGAGCTTAATCAAGAGTCGCAAACGGCGTTTTTGGTGGTGACCCACGACGGTGAGCTTGCGGCGAAGATGGACCGTCAGCTACATATGCAAGATGGTTTACTCATCAACGTAGAGGGGCAATAAATGTTGTCCTCGTTATCGCTACTGATTGGAGGCCGCTTTAGTCGAGCCAAACAGCGCAATAAGATGGTGTCGTTTATCTCACTTTCGTCGACCATAGGCATTGCTGTTGGCGTAGCTGTGATCATTATTGGTCTTTCTGCGATGAATGGCTTTGAGCGTGAGTTGAACAATCGCGTACTCTCGGTGATTGCGCATGGTGAGTTTGAAGGCGTTCGAGGCCCTTTGAACGAGTGGCCTTCCGTGGTTAGCCAGGTAGAAAAGCATCCAAAAATCGCAGCGGCGGCACCCTTTGTCAAGTTTACCGCCTTGGCAGAAAAAGGGGTGAAGCTCAAAGCGCTGGAAGTCAGAGGAATAGCCCCTGAGTCTGAAAGTCGCGTGTCTAGCTTAAGTGAATTTATTGACCCGCGAGTCTGGGCCGAGTTCCAAGCGGGCCAGCAACAAGTGATCTTGGGAAGTGGCATCGCCGCATTACTCAACGTGAAGCAGGGAGATTACTTAACCTTAATGATCCCAACCAGCGGTGCCACAACTAAGGTTCAAGCGCCAAAGCGGGTGCGAGTCAAAGTGGCTGGCTTGCTCACGTTAAATGGTCAGATTGACCATAACTTGGCTTTGGTCCCCCTTGCTGATGCACAAGTGTACGCAAAAATGGGCAAGGGTGTAACCGGCGTGGCAGTGAAGGTGACTGATGTGCTCTCGGCCACGCAGGTCGTGCGTGAAGTGGGTAACACACTTAATGTTTACGTTTACTTACGTAGCTGGCAGCAAAAATACGGCTTTCTCTATCGCGATATTCAGTTAGTGCGCACCATCATGTACTTAGTGATGGTATTGGTGATTGGCGTAGCCAGCTTTAATATTGTCTCGACACTGATGATGGCCGTTAAAGACAGAGCGGCCGAGATCGCTATCTTGAGAACCATGGGTGCCAATGATGGCTTGGTTAAGCGCATTTTTGTCTGGCAAGGCGTGTTTTCCGGCGTGTTAGGTAGTGTTGCTGGTAGCGTGATTGGTGTGTTGGTCGCACTGAATCTAACGCCTATGATTGCTGCACTTGAGCAGTTACTGGGTCATCAATTTTTATCTGGAGATATCTACTTTGTTGACTTTTTGCCGTCTCAAGTGAAAGGGCTAGACGTGGTGTTAGTGTCTGGCACGGCTATTGTTTTAAGCTTGTTGGCGACATGGTATCCGGCATCCAGAGCAAGCAAACTTAACCCCGCGTCAGTGTTAAGCGCCAAATAACGACCAAAAGTAAAAAAGGACCAGAGCGGTCCTTTTTTCATTCTTTGAGTACATCAAGTTTTCATCTAAGCCACAAGCCCATCATATCTTGGGCCAGTCAATATTTACTTCTTGAGTAGGCTTCTTATTCTGCTCTGACGCTGTTGCCAGCTCCTTACCACCGAATAGCGCCACAAGGCCGTAATTCCAAAGTAGCCCAACATGGCAGAGGCAAGGCCACAAATTAAACAGCCTAAAAGGAAAGGTGGGCCCATCGTGCTCATCTGATGCAGTAGGAACTCCCAAGATAGCTCGAAATGAAAGTGTTGCGGCGGGACTTGCATCGTCCAAGCTCCCACTTTGTAGGCAAAGTAGAACAGCACCGGCATAGTGACAGGGTTGCTCACCCAAACCAGTGCTACCGATAACGGCAGGTTAACGCCGCACGCAATGGCCAGACCCGCAGACATGATCATCTGACTAGGCAGCGGCACGAAAGCCATAAACAGGCCTACAGCGAAAGCGCCGGCCGCAGAACGACGGTTTAAACACCATAGGTTTGGGTTGTAAAGCACACTGCCAAAAATCTTTAGTGCCTTTTGACGCTTAATAACTTCGTGGTCAGGCATAAAGCGCTTAATGAATTTTCTTGGCATAGGGGAATATGACTCTCTACTTACATTATTGGACGCTTATCTCGTTCTCGCTTCTGGTGTTATCCAGCCCGCTTTGGCCGATTATGCCTAGCTGGGATTACTTATTTATTGCCACCGTACTGTTAGTGATAACTGTTAAGTATAGGAGAGTAAGAGTATTTGTTGGTTTAGCTTTAGCGTGTGTTGTAGTTTTGGCGCACGGCAATGTAATGCGCCTGCAAAGCGAAACACTTTTCCAAGCAGGAAGCGATATTAGCATAATTGCCGAGGTTGACAGCTTTTTTACGCCAATAAAATACGGCTTTCAGGGCATAGTTTTAGTTAGATCAATTAACGGACAAGCTTTAACCAGTCTTGATCAGCCAAAAATCAAATTGTCGGCCCCACTAAAGCTTCAACCGGGCGAGATTATATCAGCAGCGGTGCGTTTGCGGCCGATAGTCGCCAAGTTGAATGAAGTGGGATTTGACGGTGAACAATATGCGTTGAGTGCTCGAGTGGTTGGCCGCGCATCGATAAAACCCACAGATAGTTACTATCTGCTGAGCACATCGAGCATCCGAAACCAGTGGATAGAGACGATTGCTCACGCCACGAGCGACATCCAGAATAAGGCCGTCATTAGAGCTTTGTTATTTGGACTTAGGGATGAGATATCCTCAGAGACATGGTTACAACTACAACAGAGTGGGCTTAGTCACCTAGTGGCGATTTCGGGGCTACACATAGGCATCGCTTTCTCCGTTGGTTGGATGCTTGGCCTTAATTTAATGTTGTTCACGCCACGGTTATCTTGGGCGCCGGTGGTGTTGGGGCTCGCACTTGCTGCGGTTTATGCTTGGTTAGCTGGCTTCTTGATTCCCACACAACGCGCTTTGCTTATGTGTGCACTGCTGTGCGTGGTGCAATTGCGGGGAGGACATCTTTCTTATCCCTTTAAGTGGTTACTAGTGTTGTCTCTGTTGTTGCTAGTTGATCCGTTTTCTGTTGTCAGTACCAGTTTGTGGATGTCGATGTATGCGGTCGCTTGCGTGATGATTTGTGTTTCACTGAGCCCGAGCTATTGGCATTGGGCGATCAAAGCGGTGTTTGCTCAACTAGTCATCGTGGTTGCGATGGCCCCTTTGGTATGTTGGCTTTTTCAAGGCGTAAGTGTCGCTGCATTCGTCAATAACTTGTTGTTGGTGCCTTGGTTTAGCTGGATTGTGATTCCGTGCTTATTTGCAGCGACATTGATGACTTTGCTATTTGGCAACGTCGAGCTGTGGTGGCGATTGATGGACGCATTGTTAACGCCCCTTGATTGGGCGTTACAAAACGCCTCATGGGGCTGGTGGACTTTGTCGCATCAGCAGCTCTCTATGCTAGTGCTAGCCATGACACTTGTGGTAATGCTGCTACTATTTTCGCGATTGGCTATCGTGTTTACTTTTTTTCTTGCGCTCTCGTTGCTCTTTTCGTCGCGCACCAAACCAAGTTGGGTCATGGAGATGCTGGATGTGGGCCACGGGCTTGCCGTGGTGATTCGCCAAGACTCTCGGGCTCTTGTCTATGATACGGGCGCGGCTTGGGGAAGCGGTAGCATTGCTGAGCAAATCATTACTCCGTATCTGATCAAGCATGGTATCGAACAAGTAGACTGGTTGATTGCTAGTCATATGGACAATGACCACGCCGGAGGATGGGATTATTTAAACCGACGTTGGCAACCGAGCAACACAATGAGTAGTCAGCATGGTGTTGGAAAGCGTAGTTGTATTGCAGGCGCACAATGGGGTTGGGGGAAACTTCACATAGAAGTGCTATGGCCGACTAAGCTTGCGACGCGAGCATTCAACCCGCACTCTTGCGTGATTCGAATCTATGATCCGCGACTGGACTTGAGCGTTCTGTTGACCGGGGACATTGAGACCATAGCGGAGTGGCTCCTGATCAGACAAGGTGGCGCATTTCAGGCCGAAATTATGACTGTGCCGCATCACGGCAGTCGAACCTCATCGCTGACTCCATTTATCGAGGCTGTTGAGCCTGCTTTGGCATTAGCATCGACCGAAAAAAATGGCCGTTGGCGACTGCCTCACCCACTTGTGGTCGCAAGATATCAACAACTTGGTGCCGAGTGGCTCGATAGTGGCAGTGAAGGTCAGGTAACGGTTAAATTCTATTCTAATCACTATAGCTACACCACATTGCGGCAAAGGAAAGGGAATACTTGGTATAGGCAGATGCTGCGTAAGGGAGTAGAATAGGAAGATTATTGCAAAAAGAAAAATAAGCACTTCTATGTCTCTGAATCAAGACGAAACAACCTGGCAAACCTTTAAACGCTTGTGGACGTATATTCGTTTGTACAAAGCAGGTCTTGCGGTTGCAGTCGTTGCATTAGTCATCAATGCCATGGCTGATACATACATGGTCTCCTTACTTAAACCGCTGCTTG
Source organism: Pseudomonadota bacterium (assembly GCA_038533895.1). Lineage (GTDB taxonomy): Bacteria > Pseudomonadota > Gammaproteobacteria > Enterobacterales > Vibrionaceae > Vibrio. Next base: position 27,127 of record JBCAXU010000028.1, read on the forward strand.
ATGAAGGATTTGGTGATACTGAATCTAACTTCCTGAGAATTCTTCCATTTATCATTTTTGGCATGATGGCGGTTCGTGGTTTGAGCGGTTTTGTCTCCACTTATTGCTTGAGTTGGGTATCGGGCAACGTGGTTATGGAAATGCGTCGCTCGATATTTAACCAGTTCATGCATATGCCGGTTGCTTACTTCGACAAAGAGTCGGCAGGCGGCCTATTGTCTCGAATCACTTACGACTCAGAACAAGTCGCTGGTGCGACCAGCCGTGCGTTGGTAAGCATTGTTCGTGAAGGCGCAAGTATTATCGGCTTACTGGTTTTGATGTTTTGGAACAGCTGGGAGCTCTCGCTGGTGCTGTTTGTGGTCGCCCCCCTAGTTGCTTGGGGTATTGGTGTGGTTTCAAAACGTTTCCGTAAGATTTCTAAGAATATGCAAGACGCGATGGGACACGTTACCTCATCGGCGGAGCAGATGCTTAAAGGCCATAAAGTAGTATTGAGCTATGGTGGCCAGCGCGTAGAAAAAGAGCGCTTTGACTCTGTGAGTAACAAGATGCGCCAGCAATCAATGAAGCTGGTTGCCGCGCAAGCAATCGCGAACCCAGTCATTCAGTTAATTGCTTCGATCGCATTGGTTGTGGTGCTGTTTCTTGCCAGTGTCGATTCCATTCGTTCAGATCTGACCCCCGGGACGTTCACCGTAGTCTTCTCTGCGATGTTCGGCTTAATGCGACCACTTAAAGCACTGACTAATGTGACCTCAGACTTTCAACGTGGTATGGCGGCAAGCCAAACCTTGTTCGCTCTGATGGACTTAGAAACTGAACGCGATACGGGTCAGTATGAAGTCGAAAAAGCACGTGGTGATATCGAAGTTAAAGAGGTGGCCTTCACTTACGCAGGCAAAGAGAAACCTGCTTTGAGTAATGTTAGCTTTAGCATTCCTCAAGGAAAAACAGTCGCTTTGGTTGGACGCTCAGGCTCGGGCAAGAGTACGATCGCGAACTTGTTTACTCGTTTTTATGATGTTGATGCTGGTACGATTTATCTTGATGGGCACGACATCCGTGACTACAAGTTAAGCAACCTCCGCTCTCACTTCGCGTTGGTGTCGCAAAATGTGCACTTATTTAACGATACGATTGCCAACAATATCGCTTATGCAGCCACCGAGAAGTACAGTCGCGAGCAAATAGAACATGCGGCGCGCTTGGCGTACGCTATGGACTTTATTGAAACTATGGATGATGGCTTAGATACCGTGATTGGTGAGAACGGGGCCAGCTTGTCAGGTGGCCAGCGTCAACGTATTGCCATCGCCCGGGCGTTATTACGTGATGCGCCAGTGCTAATCCTTGATGAGGCGACATCGGCGCTTGATACAGAGTCTGAGAAAGCGATTCAGTCTGCGCTGGATGAGCTACAGAAGAATAAAACCGTGCTAGTGATCGCTCACCGTCTCTCCACCATTGAAAATGCTGATGAGATCTTAGTGGTTGATGAAGGCGAGATCGTAGAGCGCGGCAATCATTCAGCGCTTATCGAAAAAGACGGCGCTTATGCTCAGTTACACCGTATTCAGTTTGGGGCTTAACCTTGATTGAGAAAATCTGGTTTGAGAAGCACCCGATAGCCTATCTTTTGTGGCCATTACTTTGGCCACTGAGCAAGCTATTTGCATGGATAAGTACTCGGAGGCGGCGTCAATTTCAAAACGGCAGTAAAAACAGCTATCGTGCGCCCGTGCCAGTGGTTGTGGTCGGAAACATCACCGCAGGGGGCAACGGTAAAACGCCAGTGGTGGTATGGTTAGTCGAGCAATTGCAACAGATGGGCTATAAGCCCGGCGTTGTGTCTCGGGGATACGGGGCCAAGGCTCCCAGTTACCCTTTGCTGGTTGAGAATGCAACATCAACCAAGCATTGTGGCGATGAACCTAAGCTTATTCATAAACGAACTGGAGCGCCTGTTGCCGTATCGCCACTAAGAAGTGATGCGGTTAAAGCGTTGTTACCACTTGGTGTTGATATCATCATCACTGATGACGGATTACAACATTATGCGCTGCAGCGAGATATTGAAATTGTTGTTGTGGATGGCATGCGCCGTTTTGGTAACCAAGCATTACTACCAATGGGGCCCCTACGGGAACCTATTCAGCGCTTGAGTGAGGTGGATCTGATTATTACCAATGGTGGTGAGGCTTTACCTGGTGAGTTGGCGATGAGGTTGCAGCCGCAGAAAGCAGTAAACTTGCTCACCGGTGAGCGAGCCGACGTTAATGAGCTCAATGATGGCTTAGTGGCGATGGCAGCAATTGGTCATCCACCCAGATTTTTCAACACTTTGCAGCAGCTTGGTGCGAACTTGCTGCACGCACAAAGCTTTGCTGATCATGAAGAGATTCAACCATCGCGATTGGATGAACTGGCCAGCAAAGGTCAACATCTAATCATGACCGAGAAAGATGCAGTAAAATGTGCTGAGCACGCCAAAGCCAACTGGTGGTTTTTGCCGGTTAGTGCCTCTTTTGGTCAACAAGACCAAACGCACATTCTAAACACAATTAAAGAGGTTAAGGAAAAGTATGGATCACCGTCTGCTTGAGATTGTTGCCTGTCCAGTATGTAAAGGCAAACTTGCATTTGATAAAGAGAAACAAGAACTTGTATGTAAGTTTGATCGCCTTGCCTACCCAATCAAAGAGGGCATCCCAGTATTGCTAGAACCTGAAGCACGTAAAATGAACATGGACGAGGGCAGATAATGTCATTTACCGTAGTGATTCCTGCTCGTTACCAGTCGACCCGCTTGCCGGGTAAGCCGTTGGCGGATATTGCAGGTAAACCTATGATTCAGTGGGTTTATGAGCAAGCGATACAAGCGGGCGCTGATCAAGTGATCATCGCCACTGATGATAAGCGTGTAGAGCAAGCGGTGAAAGGTTTTGGCGGTAAAGTCTGCATGACGTCAGCGGATCATGAATCGGGCACCGAGCGATTGGCTGAAGTCGTTGAGAAAATGTCTATTTCCGATGACCATATCATCGTTAATGTGCAAGGTGACGAGCCGTTAATTCCGCCTGCTATTATCAAACAGGTGGCAGAAAATCTCGCTGATAGTACGGCACCGATGGCCACACTTGCGGTTGAGATTGAAGACCAAGCAGAGGTTTTTAATCCAAATGCGGTAAAAGTGGTCACGGATAAAGATGGGTACGCGCTCTACTTTAGCCGAGCAACCATTCCTTGGGACCGAGATCAGTTTGCGGCTGAGCCTAAGCTTATCGCTCAACCTCTAATGCGTCACATTGGTATTTATGCATATCGTGCTGGCTTTATTAATACATATATTAATTGGCAGCCAACCGCACTTGAGAAGATAGAATGTTTAGAGCAACTCCGTGTGCTTTGGCATGGAGAAAAGATTCACGTCGCGGTTGCCAAGCAAGCGCCTGCAGCTGGGGTGGATACACCTGAAGATCTCGAACTTGTCAGAAAAATTATCGCCAGTCGATAATGAGTTATGCCAAACGGGATAAATAGGTGAACAGATACTTATGCTGTTTGGTATTAATAAAGGCCCTTTTCGGGCCTTTATTGTTTAGCGATTAAATTTTCGCGTCATAGTCACTACGCTTTGGGCAAGCGCCTAATATCTCCCGTCGTCCACTCTCTTTCACTTCCTCAAGTACCACATCGAAACCCCACAGACGGTAGAGATGTTTCAATACCTCTTCGTAGCTGCCATCGAGTGGGATACGATCATGGGGAACGTATTGTAAAGTGAGTGAACGGTCTCCCCTCACATCGACGTTATAGACTTGAATATTGGGCTCAAGGTTACTTAAGTTGTATTGAGCGGCTAGCTTTTCACGTATCGCTCGATAACCCATATCATCATGAATTGCACTGACCTCAATGAAGTTTTTACGATCGTCGTCAACAACGGCAAACAGCTTAAAGTCACGGATGAGTTTGGGCGACAAGTACTGACTGATAAAACTTTCATCTTTGAAGTTTTGCATCGCGAAGTGCACTGCGTCCAGCCAGTCAGAGCCTGCAAGTTCAGGAAACCACTCTTTGTCCTCATCGGTTGGGTTTTCGCAGATTCGACGAATATCTTGGAACATGGCAAACCCTAAAGCATAGGGATTGATCCCGCTAAAGTAGGGGCTGTTGTATGGTGGCTGAGCGACGACACTGGTATGACTATGGAGAAACTCCAGTATGAACCTATCGGTCACCAGCCCTTCGTCGTAAAGGTGATTAAGGATAGTGTAGTGCCAGAACGTAGCCCAACCTTCGTTCATGACCTGAGTTTGCTTTTGTGGATAGAAGTATTGACTGATCTTGCGCACAATACGCACAATTTCTCTTTGCCAAGACTCGAGTAGTGGCGCATGTTTTTCAATGAAATAGAGAATGTTTTCTTGTGGCTCGGAAGGGAATCGTGTCTTTTGGCTCTCTGTTTCCACTTTCGATTTTGGCACGGTGCGCCATAAGTCGTTAACCTGAGATTGCAGGTAGCTTTCACGCTCTTCTTGACGCAATTTCTCTTCAGCTATTGAGATCTTTTCAGGACGCTTGTAGCGGTCGACGCCAAAGTTCATGAGTGCATGACAAGAGTCGAGTAGCTCTTCGACCTCTTTGACCCCATACTTTTGTTCACATTCAGCGATGTATTTCTTCGCAAACAGTAGGTAATCAATGATCGAGCTAGCATCGGTCCAGGTTTGGAATAAGTAGTTGCCTTTAAAAAAGGAGTTGTGGCCGTAGCAAGCGTGCGCCATCACTAGAGCTTGCATGGTTACGGTATTTTCTTCCATCAGATAGGCAATACACGGATCGGAGTTGATCACGATTTCGTAGGCAAGCCCCATCTGGCCATGCTTATAACCTTGCTCGGTTTGAATAAACTTTTTACCAAATGACCAGTGGTTGTAGTTGATGGGCATACCGATACTGGAATAAGCGTCCATCATCTGTTCAGAAGTGATCACCTCGATTTGATTTGGGTAACTGTCTAAGCGGTAGTGCTCGGCGACGCGCTTGATTTCTGTGTGATAGCGCTCCAACAAATCAAATGTCCAATCTGGACCATCGGGAAGTGCCTTGCTTTTTGTCGGCTTCTTCTTAGCTTTAGTTGTTGTCATATGGCCTCCCTAAGCATGCTCTTTTTTGAAAAGCTCTCTAAACACAGGGAAGATATCTTCAACCGTGCGAATGTTTTTCATAGCAAAGTTGGCGAACTCTCCTTCCAGCTTTTCGTATTCGTGCCATAAGGTTTGATGCGAACGTCGGGTAATCTCGATATACGAATAGTATTGGCAATTAGGTAGTAAGTGTTTGGTCAGAAGATCTCGACATCGAGGCGAGTCATCGGCCCAGTTATCCCCATCTGAAGCTTGTGCAGCATAGATGTTCCATTCGCCAGTAGGGTAGCGCTCTGCCACGATCTCATGCATCAATTTGAGCGCGCTAGACACTATGGTTCCACCGGTTTCCTGTGAATAAAAGAACTCATGCTCATCGACTTCTTTGGCTTGTGTATGATGGCGAATAAAGACCACATCCACATTTTCGTAAGTGCGAGTTAAGAACAAGTACAGCAGCACATAAAAACGTTTAGCGATATCTTTGGTCGCTTGGTCCATCGACCCTGACACATCCATAAGACAAAACATCACGGCCTGACTTGATGGAATAGGGCGGCGTTCGTAGTTTTTGAAGCGTAAATCAAACGTATCGATAAAAGGCACAGTTTGAATCTTGTGTCGCAACGCTTTGATTTCGTCTTGCAGTCGTTGTTCTTCAAGAAGCTGCGCCGGCTCCGACATTTTAACCCGATCCAGCTCTTGCTCGAGTTCACGCAACATACGCTTTTTACCTGCGGTCATTGCGGTTCGACGAGCAAGGGATTGCTGTAGAGATTTGACCACAGAAATGTTGGCGGGCACCCCCGCGGTTTGATAACCGGCGCGGTGCGTTTTCCATTCTGTGATTTTGTTGATTTGATTCTTTTCTAAGTTGGGTAGCTCTAGATCTTCAAACAAGATATCAAGGTACTCATCCTTGGAAATTTGGAATACAAATTCATCTTGGCCCTCACCGTCAGGGCTAGCATCACCTTCTCCTGAGCCTCCACCTTGCCCTCCACCTTTAGGGCGTTCAATTTTGTCTCCAGTCGAGAATTGATCGTTACCAGGATGGACCCGCTCTTTCAGCCCGCCTTTACCTTGATGAAATACTGGCTCATTGATGTCTTTGTGTGGAATAGAGACGTCTTCTCCCGTCTCTGTGTTCGTAATTGAACGGCGATTTACTGCATCAGCCACAGACTCTTTAATCTTCTCTTTGTGGCGGCGTAAAAAACGCTGGCGGTTAACCGCGCTCTTATTTTTGCCGTTCAGTCGTCGGTCAATAAATTGCGCCATGAGGTACCCCTTATCTCGCACATACCTTGTTTCAGGCTGCCATCGTTACTGCTACCCCTCCGACCTCACGCTGGGAGGTCGGAGGGATGTGGGCTAAACACTGTTATTAAGAGGACTTGCGCACGCGTAAGTACCACTCAGACAACAAGCGAACTTGTTTCTCTGTGTAGCCTTTTTCCATCATGCGGGCGACAAAGTCATCGTGTTTCTTCTGATCTTCAGAAGAGGTTTTGGTGTTGAACGAGATAACAGGGAGCAACTCTTCGGTGTTCGAGAACATTTTCTTCTCGATTACGGTACGTAGCTTCTCGTAACTGGTCCAAACAGGGTTGGTACCGTTGTTGTTAGCGCGTGCACGAAGCACAAAGTTAACGATCTCATTACGGAAGTCTTTCGGGTTGCTGATCCCTGCGGTTTTTTCAATTTTCTCTAACTCATTGTTAAGGGCTGAACGGTCGAACAACTGGCCAGTTTCAGGATCGCGGTACTCTTGATCTTGGATCCAGAAGTCAGCGTAGGTGACGTAGCGGTCAAAGATGTTTTGACCGTATTCAGAGTAAGACTCCAAGTAAGCGGTTTGAATCTCTTTACCGATAAACTCCACATAGCGCGGAACTAGGTAGCCTTTAAGGAACTCAAGGTATCGCTCTGCGGTTTCTTGAGGGAACTGCTCACGCTCTATTTGCTGTTCGATAACGTAGAACAGATGAACTGGGTTGGCGGCCACTTCCGTTTGGTCAAAGTTGAATACTCGAGAGAGTATCTTGAACGCAAAACGGGTAGACAAGCCCGACATACCTTCGTCGACACCAGCAAAGTCGCGATACTCTTGATAACTTTTAGCTTTTGGATCGGTATCTTTTAGTGTTTCACCATCGTAGACACGCATTTTCGAGAAGATAGAAGAGTTCTCTGGATCTTTAAGTCGAGACAAAATACTGAACTGCGACAATAGCTCCAAGGTGCTTGGTGAACACGGCGCTTTGGACAGCTCTGAGTGGTCGAGTAGTTTTTGATAAATCTTAACCTCTTCAGATACGCGCAAGCAGTATGGCACTTTAACTATGTATACCCGGTCAAGGAAAGCTTCGTTGTTCTTGTTGTTACGGAAGGTTTGCCATTCCGATTCGTTAGAGTGAGCCAGAATCATACCGTCGAATGGTAATGCGGAAAGACCTTCGGTACCGTTGTAGTTCCCTTCTTGTGTCGCGGTCAAGAGAGGGTGCAGCACCTTGATTGGAGCTTTAAACATCTCGACAAACTCCATCAGACCTTGGTTGGCTCGGCACAAGGCGCCGGAGTAACTATAAGCGTCTGGGTCGTTTTGCGAGAAGTGCTCAAGTTGGCGAATGTCCACTTTACCGACCAAAGAAGAGATGTCTTGGTTGTTTTCATCTCCCGGTTCAGTTTTAGCGATGGCAAGTTGGTCAAGAATGGAAGGACGCACTTTCACGACTTTGAATTTCGAGATGTCGCCGCCGAACTCATGCAGACGCTTCGCCGCCCATGGAGACATGATCGAGCGCAGATAGCGCTTGTCGATACCATATTCTTGCTTAAGTAGCTCGCCATCTTCGTTCACATCGAATAAGCAGAACGGATGGTCGTTGACCGGACTACGCTCACCATTAGCGGAGAGTACGTAGATCGGAACTTGCTGCATCAGTGCTTTCAGTTTTTCTGCCAAGGAAGATTTACCACCGCCTACAGGACCGAGTAGATATAGGATTTGTTTACGCTCTTCCAGTCCTTGAGCAGCATGTTTTAGGTAAGAGACAATTTGCTCAATCGCTTCTTCCATGCCGTAGAAATCTTTGAATGTTTCGTAACGCGAGATGACGCGGTTAGAGAAAATACGACTTAGACGAGGATCTTGCGCGGTATCGATGAGCTCTGGTTCACCAATGGCCATCAACAGTCGCTCTGCGGCGTTGGCATAAGCACTCTTGTCATCTTTACAAAGAGCAAGAAAATCTTGTAGCGATAACTCCTCGTCCTTGGAGGCTTCGTAGCGCGCTTGGAAATGGTCGAAAATACTCATAATGAATTCCCCTCTGAACTTGTCGAACTGACAATAAACCCGCATAGAAAAGCAAATCCTTTCTTATATAATCCTAGTTGGCTTTTAGAATTTTGCTTAAAAAATATGTGTTTAATTGCAATCTGTGACTAGAGCCCGTTGACCAAAACCTCTTTATTTGATCTTGCGGCGTTTGCCATTTACTTCACTGATTAATCCCATCAAAAACATCACTCTGTTAAGTTACATCGAGCTCAATCGTTGCTAACGATTGAGCTTGCCAACCACTATTGTTAGTACGCTCAATGATGACATTTCGATTATGTGGCCTGGGTTGAAAACTTTTGTTTGATATGAATATTGATACCTAACGCACTGTCGCAACCTGCCACGTACTTCTATTCTTAGTGGGCTTATTTGTTAACTTTCGATGCAGATCATGATTTATTTCTGGCCTCAAAATATAATGTTTGAGATCAAATAATTGATTGCATTAATAAAACTAAAGTGAACTAAAAATGTTAAAAAACCTATCGCTAAAAAATAAGCTCGCGATTTCAGCGAGCCTTGCCATAGTCATCGGGGGACTGTTGGTTGAAGGGTTGTCTTTTCGAGCTGCATTATCGCGGCTTGATGTGGAAGTCGAGCAACGCTTGCAAAGTACCACCTCCTCTTACAATCAATATGTATCGGACTGGATCCTCTCCAAAGAGCGTGCACTGACTTCGCTGTCGCAAGAGTCTCAGCGCGAATCGATTGTGACTCACTTACAACAGGTCAAAAACTCAGCGGGTTTTGACAACGTGTTTCTCGCTTATCCTGATGGTACTCAAGACAACGCTAATGGCGTCGTGTTGCCACCGGGGAATGACGACCCGAGAAAGTGGGGCTGGTATACCAATGCGGTTAAGCAGCCAAGCAAAGTATTCATGGATAACCCGACTGTAGCCGCGGCTACTGGGGCTAACGTGGTCTCACTGGGTAAAGCGCTTAACCTGCATGGACAACAAGTGGTACTGGGAGCCGATGTTGAAATCACAGACATTGTTGGCGGAATCGAAAAGGTTATCTTGCCTGGAGAGGGATACATGTTCATTGCCAATAAGCAAGGCAACGTGTTTGTCCATCAAAATACTAAGCTACTCAATCAGCCCGTCACTGAGCTTGGTTTATCGAGCGCGATGATCCAGCAAGCTTCGAACAGTGGTCAGGATATCTATGTTGATATCAAAGGCCGAGAGTCGGTGGTTTACGCGCAGAAGATCGACAATACCGACCTAACAACCGTTGTTGTTGTTGATCGCCAATCGTTGGTTTCACCGCTGTTTAGTGCTGTTTGGGGTCAACTTTTGGTCACCGGCATCGTCGTGGTGGTGTGTATTGTACTGTTCAACATTCTCTGTAACATCTTGTTCAGACCTCTGAATAATGTATCGTCTGCCCTAGAGCAAATTGCTAATGGTAGTGGTGACCTCACTCAACGTATTGACGTTGAATCCAATGACGAAGTGGGTAAGCTGGCGCATAACTTCAATACCTTTGTCGGCAGTTTACAACAGTTGATTGGCCACATCCGTGAACAATCACACCAACTCAATCAACAGTCCGATTTGAGCACTAGTCGAGCGCAAAGTGCGGTGGATGAGATCAACCATCAGCAGCAAGAGATCACTATGGTTGCGACTGCCGTGACCGAATTGGCCAGTGCGACGCAGGAGATTGCCTCTCATGCCGAGCGCACAGCACAAGCAGCTCAGGACTCTACATCGAGTACCGACAATGGGCACCAGTTGGTCGAGCAAACTAAAGGCTCGATTAATAAGTTGGCCAGTGAACTGCAAAGCGCCAGTGACGTTGTGGGTGAATTAGAACGACATGGTCAAGAGATTTCAACCGTACTGTCGACGATTCAAGATATTGCTGAACAAAC
>JBCAXU010000029.1:0-33960 GCA_038533895.1 Pseudomonadota bacterium
GTCATCGAATGTCAGCGCTTCTTTGGCAATTCTTAGCATTTGCAATATCTCACAATTAGAGGAGTAAAAAGACAATCCAAAGTCTCATCGTTTCGCATAATGAGGGCAGCCATTTCAAGAAAATACACTGCATTTGGATTAGATATTGCGGACGGATTATACGGCCAACGAAATCGCTTGGCTACACATTTTTCTATTTTTTATTTGCATTCACCCCCTTGATATGTATTATATTGCCGCTAATTTCCATACCCACGCCTACGAGATTAGCTGTGTCTTCTCTGACCAATCCAAACATCTTCACTGTTTCTCGTCTCAATGCTGAAGTCCGTCTGTTACTCGAAAATGAAATGGGCATCGTTTGGTTAATCGGCGAAATTTCTAACTTCTCTGCCCCAGTTTCTGGTCACTGGTACTTAACGCTTAAAGACTCTCGTGCTCAGGTCAAATGTGCCATGTTTCGTGGCAATAATCGTCGTGTCACTTTCAAACCTCAAAATGGTCAGCAAGTGCTGGTCAAAGCGCGTTTGTCTCTGTACGAGCCGCGTGGCGACTATCAGTTGATCATCGAGTCGATGCAACCAGAAGGCGATGGTCGATTACAACAGCAGTTCGAAGCGCTGAAAATGAAGCTCGCAGCAGAGGGGCTGTTTGCTCAAACCAGCAAGCGTGCACTTCCGGAGCATCCGCAATGCGTAGGTATTGTGACCTCAAAAACCGGCGCAGCGCTGTTCGATATTTTGGATGTCCTCAAGCGTCGCGATCCGTCGCTACCGGTAGTTATTTACCCCACTATGGTTCAAGGCGAAGAGGCAGCTATTCAGATTGCTCAAGCGATAGGCCGGGCAAACAGTCGCAATGAATGTGATGTACTGATTGTTGGCCGTGGGGGTGGTTCTTTAGAAGATTTGTGGTGCTTTAACAATGAGGTACTCGCTCGCACCATCGCCGCCAGTCAGATACCCATCATTAGTGCTGTCGGCCACGAAGTGGATGTTACGATTGCCGATTTCGTCGCAGATATGCGCGCACCTACGCCATCAGCGGCCGCAGAATTGGTCAGCCGAGATAATAGCCACAAAGACCAAGCGCTGACTTCTCGCCAGCAAAAACTGGCCAGTGCCATGCGCTACTATTTGAGCGAACATCGACAGCAAACCTCCCTGTTGCTACATCGTCTAGAGCGTCAACATCCCAATAATCAGCTTCAGCGTCAGAGCCAACAACTGGATGAGTTGAGTGCACGTCTGCAGCGAGCCATTAGCAGACAGATTGATGCCCAGCAGCAAAAGCTGCAACAGCAACAACATAAAATCGCACTGCACTCGCCGATCAAGCGTCTCGCCAACCAACAGGCCAGTCTGCAAAGATTAGAGCAAAAAATGCTAGATGCCATGGATCGTAAGTTAATCAATGTACGCCACCAATTGGCACTTGCCGCAGAAAAACTCGATACGGTGAGCCCTCTTGCCACACTTAAACGTGGTTACTCCATCACTCAAACTGAGCATGGCCGCGTGATTACCCAAGCGACAGATGTCAAAACGGGCGACACATTGGTCACCCGTTTATCTGACGGCGAAGTGCGCTCAACCGTCAATTAATCTTTGGCCTGAAACTCGAACTTCACTCGAGACTTAGATTTTAACTCGTTGCAACTATTACAAAAATAGTTCGCGGCACCGCATGCTTGCAACTTCTCCAATTGCGCCGCGCAATCAGGACAATAACCGACCTTATCGAAGTTAGATTGACACTGATTGCAGTGATATTGACCTGTCCATTCTAGTTCTTGGTTGCAACTAGGACACACGTTTTCATTCATATTGTTCTCAACTAAACCGATGGTTTTGCCTTTAATTTAGCGCATTGCAGCGCTGTTACCATGATCCTGATCACATCGGTTGGCGTGCTTTGCTTGATACATTTTTTGATCAGCCTGCTTAATTAACTGCTGTAAAGATATCAAACGACGAACCTCTGACACCGCTTTGCCAACGCTGACTCGCACTTGCAGATCCTCAGCTGGCGTCAGTGTCGCGAGCTGTTCAATAAACTGCTTCCCCAACTGAGTAAACACTTGTTTGTCGTCAGAAAAAGCAAAGGCAACAAACTCATCACCACCGTAGCGACCATTAATGCTGCAGCGGTTAAACGTATGATGGAAGATCTCTCCTACCTGGGCGAGCACTCGGTCTCCTACTTCATGACCGTAGACATCATTTATTTGCTTGAAGCGATCAATATCGGCAAAAAAGCACGCGACATAGGTGAGCTCAGTATTCAAACAGTCACTGGCTTGTTGTAGCAAAGCACGTCGATTTAAACACCCAGTTAAAGAATCATAGCGAGCGTGATAGTGTAACTGATGCTCAAGTTCGTACTTCTCCCAAGCGACCGCATACAGCGAGGCCAGCATTTGCAGCACCTCAAGTTCATGCTCTTCCGGCTTGGCTGGTTCATGGCTGTAAATGGCAAAAGTTCCCATCGCAGTTTGGGTACTGGAAAGAATGGGCACCGACCAGCAGGCATGCAGATTGGCTTGACGAGCAAGATCGCTAAACGAGAGCCAATTGGGGTGTTGGTGGATATTATCAACCACCACACTCTGCTTCGAATAGGCCGCAGCACCGCATGACCCAACTTCAGGGCCAATCTCGACGCCATCGACTGCGCTATTGTAGAATTCTGGCAGACTGGGCGCGTGCTCGACATGAAGCGTATTGTGTTGACTATCTAGCCTCAAAATCGATGCTCTTCTCTCACCAAACCAGCTTTCTGAAAGATCGACAACACGGCGGTTAAGCTCTTCTTTGCCCATCCCTAATGCAAGTTTAGTGAGTAACTTGTTCACTTCTCTGTGAGCGGTGAGAAGCTTAAGGTAACTCATGTGGCTTACTCAATTTATACTTATAGTTCACCGGACAAGGTAGCATAAAACATGGTTTCATACGTAGATCACCACCTCATAACAATAACTGACCATATAAATAACATGTCGAGCCACTACCGTTTCAATAAAGATCAAACTCTGATCTAAGGCAAAATCCATTTTGATCAGCGATCTGGCTAATAAAGAATATTTATATCACCACATACCGAAAGCATAAGTTACATGTGCTGCATTTGAATTTTAAACAGATAATAATCCCGCAAAATGGTGTAAGGGTTAGAATTAAAGGAATTTTGTAAAAGGATCGCTTTTGGGATTGATGCAATTACACTAACGTGCTTTTCAACTTAACAGCCCCCTGCGCCTCGATTTCAAACGCCCAAATACTGGGCGCTACGGTAAATTCTGGTTGGCCTCCCAACCCGTCCATGAGCGAGAAACGCTTCAAGATCGCCCTGCTCGACAGCGGTATCGAGGTAGCGTCTTGCTGTGCTTTTACTGATAGAAAAACGTGCAGCGATATCACTGACACTCAACTCTATGTTGGCATGACTGAACTGATCGATAATCTGCCGCAAGGTATACGCATCTGTGCTGCTATTTTTTCGCCCAGCCTGACCACGCTGAAACAAAACATCCAGTTCGGTTTGTTGTAAACTTTGGCCGTGGCGCAAAGTGTGCTGCATCATGCAAAATTTATCCAAGCTGTTGGCTAAGCGTTGATAGTCAAGCGGTTTGACTAAGTAATCAAACGCCCCATAACGCAGTGCCTTTTGGACGGTTTCAACGTCGTTTGCGGCAGTAACCAAGATGATTTCTGGTCGATGATGCAAACTGTGTAAAAAGGGTAAAAAGTCGATTCCAAGCCCATCAGGTAGATAATTGTCGACGATCACTACATCATAGTTGATTTGCTCTAACAGTGGCTTCGCCTGTGAAAGAGAGGCACAAATGTCTTGTCGCTGAAAACGCTTGTCGCGCGCAATAAACTGACGATGTAGCACTGCGATGTCATTATCATCTTCAATAATAAGTACGTTATGCATGGCTAACCTCTGGAAAGTAGATAGTAAACTGGGTTTCATCTTGATCGCTGTCTAGCTCTATATAGCCTTGCGCCTCTTCAACCACCGATTGCACTAAATGCATGCCGATTCCCCTTTCATGAAAGTCGCCTTTGGTGGTAAAACCCAGTTGGCATAGTTTGTCCAATCCCACCTGAATGCTTGGTCCATTATTGGCCACAGCCACTACTCGCTCATGGGGAGTTTGGTACATCACCACTCGAATTCGGCCCTGCTCACGGCCCTCTAACGCCTCAATGCTATTGTTGACCAAGTTGGCCAGCACTGTGCTTAGCGCTTGCTCATCCAGTTTATCTGGCAAAGCTTGCCATCCATGCAGTTCAGTTAAATCGACCTGGATGTTTTTTTCTGCTGATTTGCCTAGGTGGGCTAACAACAACCCAGAAATCAAGGGAAGCGATTGTAGCTGAGCGACACTATCCATATTGGCCTGATTCGCTTGCGATTGGCTCAACAGCATCTCTAGCGCTTGATCAACATGTCCCAGTTGCAATAGCCCGGTGATGGTAGACAACTTATTTTGATGCTCATGCCTAGTGACACGAATAGACTCAAGGTAGCTACTTACCTGACTGATTTTATTTGACAGCAGTTGTAACTCTTTTTGCGCTCTCAGAGTGAAGACGGCTCCAGGCTCCCATTCCGATTCAACTGGCAGGGTGACTCGCGTAAGGACTAAGTTACGGCCATTGATACGCACCAATCGATCGATGAAGTCATCACCTTGTAGTTGAAAGTATTGAGGATCGGTCAAAAGACTAGTTATCGGCTGTGGCCAATTGCTGACACTACCGATACCAAGCAGAGTTTTAGCCGAATCATTACACAAATAAATCTCTCCCTTAGCATTGAGTGCCACTATTCCCTCGTGAGCGGCTTGCAATACCCCGGCACTGGTTTGTAGGGTCTGTTGAAGTTGCCATGGCTCCAAATGCTGCATCTTGTCGCGAATATACTCTGAAAATCGCCAAGCCACGAACCCAGACAACAGCACACTGACAATGGTAAAAAGGATCAACGGCGATAGCGTCTGCTCATTTAACACCTCGATCGACTGCAGCAAGTACCCCACTTTGACCATGCCAACAATAGTGCCCTTGTCGTCAATAACAGGAGAGATGTAGCGCACCGAAGGTCCTAAAGAACCAACGCTGTAAGATAGATAAGACTCTCCGGTTGTGAGTGCGTGCTCAATATCTCCGCCAACCACAGGCAAACCAACACGATCAGCCACGGGATGCGCCAGCCGTATACCCTGTGCATCGCTGACGGTAATGAAATCCGCATCGGTAGCACGTTGCAAACGATGAATAATGTTCCCTACTTGAACACTGTCTCGCAACTTAACTGCCGCTATCAACGAAGGGATCTGTGCCAATTGTTGGGTCTGAACTTGCGCCCGCAAAGCGACTTGCTCATCAAGAACCTGATTGAGTCGCTCAGTGGCCACTAACCACCAACCCATTGAGCCTAACGTCAGTGCTACACACAACAGCACGGTCAGGTGCATGGTAAAAGTCCGGGGGAAAATTCGCGTCGCCATGATGTGATGATTCCGATTAATTCAGGCTAAGAATACGTGGTTGCTCGCCGAACTTCAGCGATAATCGCTGCTAAGGTGAACGTGATCGCATTGATGACGTTTATCAGTTTTATTAATTTAATGCCGTTAATCTCAGCTTGATTGCAGTCAAGATTTGCACTGTTTTGAAGAGTCAACACTCCCGCTAATCTCTACTGTGAGTTTTTGATTTATCACAGGTTTTGAATCACTACCACTGGTTAAGTTAGACAAAAATCTAAGGAGGGTTTTATGCTAACTTCAAGTAATATTCGGCTATTCATACTAGCGATTATCGGGGTGATACTGTGGTTTAGTCCCATTCCACAAGGACTCACCGAACAAGCATGGCAGATGATGACGGTTTTCGTCGTCACGGTTCTGAGCTTGATTATTGCGCCACTACCTTTAGGGGCAATGGCATTAATCGGATTAACCGCTGCCACGCTGCTTGGTGTTTTGCCCATCAAGACAGCTCTGACTGGGTTTGCGCATCCGACCATTTGGATGATCGCTGCGGCATTTTTTATTTCTCGTGGCTTTATCAGCACTGGCTTTGGTCGCCGAGTCGGTTATTGGTTTATCGCCAAGCTTGGCAACAGCTCTCTTGGTCTGGCTTACGGCCTAGTGCTGACCGACTTACTGTTTGCTCCGGCTACACCAAGTACCACCGCTCGCTGTGGCGGGATCATCTCACCACTGTTTCGCTCGGTTGCCACCGCGTATGATTCGGATCCAGAAAAAGGCACTGAGAATAAAATTGGTGCGTTTTTGGTTCAATGTATTTTTCAGTGCAACGCCATTACCTGTGCCATGTTCCTCACCTCAATGGCTGGCAACCCACTTGCAGCGAACTTCGCTAAAGAGCAAGGCGTTGAAATCACTTGGGCAGGCTGGGCATTGGCCGCCATTGTTCCAGGCATCATCTGTTTGTTTTTGATACCTCTGGTGATGTACTTTGTGTTTCCCCCTGAGTTGAAGAAAACACCGGAGATGCGCCTTATTGCCAAACAGAAATTGGTAGAAATGGGGGCAATGACTCGCAACGAGTGGATGGTAGGCATCACCTTTATTGGTATGGTCAGCCTTTGGGTACTCGGACCAACATTAGGCATTCACTCTACCGTCACTGCGCTGTTGGGCTTAGTGTTTTTGCTGATTACTCGCACCATTACTTGGGACGCCGTGTTACAAGAAAAAGAAGCTTGGCATACCATCACTTGGTTCGCGGTATTGGTCATGATGGCCGCGCAACTGAACAAACTCGGTTTCATCGCTTGGTTTGGAGACATGATCGCCAACTCACTCTCAGGCTATGGCTGGTTGAGCACCTTGGCTATTCTGTTACTCGTTTACTATTACAGCCATTACTTAATGGCAAGCGCTATGGCTCATATCAGCGCTATGTATTCAGCTTTCCTAGCGATCGCGATTGCCGCAGGCGCGCCTCCGATGTTAGCGGCGATCGTTCTAGGTATTTTCAGTAATCTTTATATGTCGACAACCCACTACTCCTCCGGACCAGCGCCAATACTGTTCGGTGCAGGCTTCCTCAGCCTACAAAACTGGTGGAAGATAGGTTTTGTTTTTTCGCTCATTGTAATTCCCGTGTTCTTCTTTATTGGCGGAGCCTGGTGGAAGTTACTCGGAATGTGGTAATAAAAAAAGCCCGCTTCGGCGGGCGTTTTTATTGCGGGTGTACCTGAGTCAACATCTCTATATGCTGCTCATCTACTTGGCTAAGCCTCACCTCAATTGCCGAAAACTCACGCAAACTCTGTGCATGCGTGCCCCCACATGGGATCTGCGCAACCGCACCTTCGCCTAAATCACACAACCAATACCGTGAATCAGTCAGGCTCTCGCCATGACACTGGATTTCGATCGGGGCATCTAACCTTACCCAAGCGCCAAGTTGGCTATTTACTCTGCTCTCAATGTCACTCAAGTTGGCCAACACGTCGCTACTATTTAAACCGCGCTTGCGCAAGGTTTTGCCTAAGCGATAGCGGTCAGTGCATCTATCTGGGGTGACAAAGCTGGTCACTTGCGCATAGCTGTTGAAGTCATAATTGCCATGTGGGTCTTTTCGCTCCGCGTCCTTGCGCCAATATTGCTCCTCAACCAAAACCTTGTTGAGTGCTAAATAGGCTAAGTGGCCAGCACTGTGCCCGCGGCTAAGCGCCTGCTGATGTGCTATATCTACCTTGAGTTCGACACATTGCATGGGATGGACATCATCCACCTCTTTTGCCAAGCAATGTACCACAACAAATACCCAACCTGGTTCATCACGCTTGACTGGAATCGTGTTACCGACATACAACTCGTTGCTAGCCAACTCGACCGCCCCGACTTGGCAATCCAGCACAAGATGAGCGTTGAGGAGTCCTCGATCTGCTGGATGGTCAGGCCAAATGTGACTCACTGGATGAAAAGGCGTTTGCTCTGTGACGACATAGAGATAATCGCTGCCCAACTCTACACGCTGCACAGCCGATTGAAGTTGCCAGGTTGCATGACAAAAGCGAATGGTGGTGGGAGTCATAGTCTGTTCCTTAAAAAAAACGCCGATATCAGATCGGCGTTTTTACTCTATTATTGTTAGGGTTACTTTTTACGATTTTTCATCATTCCCATCAAGCGCTTACGTTTGCGCTCTTGAGACAATGTCATCTTATTTGATTTACCCTCAAATGGGTTTTCGCTGTTCTGGAACTGGATTCTAATTGGCGTTCCCATGATTTCTAATGATTTACGGAAGTAGTTCATTAGGTAACGTTTGTACGAATCTGGCAGCTCATTCACTTGGTTACCATGGATAACCACGATTGGTGGGTTGTAACCACCAGCGTGCGCGTATTTTAGCTTCACACGACGTCCGCGAACCAAAGGCGGCTGATGATCTTCCGTCGCCATCTTCATAATACGAGTCAGAACCGATGTACCGACACGAGTCGTTGCCGACTTGTAAGCCTCTTGCACCGACTCAAACAGGTGACCAACACCCGTACCATGCAACGCAGAAATAAAGTGAATACGAGCAAAATCAACAAAGCCTAAACGGCGATCAAGCTCTTTCTTGACGTGCTCTTTGACATCCATATCCAAGCCGTCCCATTTGTTTACCGCAATAACGATAGAGCGGCCAGCATTTAAAGCAAAACCGAGCAGACTCAAATCTTGATCAGAAATGTTTTCACGGGCGTCAATCACCAACAGCACCACGTTGGCATCTTCGACTGCTTTTAACGTTTTTACGACAGAGAACTTCTCTACCGTTTCATTAATTCGTTTGCGGCGGCGAACACCTGCGGTGTCAATCAAAACGTATTCACGTCCATCACGTTCCATCGGAATGTAGATGGAATCGCGCGTGGTGCCCGGCATGTCATAAACCACGACACGCTCTTCACCTAAAATGCGGTTGGTTAGCGTCGATTTACCTACGTTTGGACGACCAATGATCGCCAGTTTAATCGGTTGATCTTGCAGACGTTTGAATTCAGCTTCCGCCTCTTCTTCGCTGTATTCTAGCTTCTCTTCTTCGGCGTCTTCGAACTCGGTTAAGTCTTCGATCTCGCCTTTCGCTTCTTCGGCCATTTTTTCGGCAAAAGGATTAAGCGCGCGATCAATCAAAGCGCCAACACCACGGCCATGTGCAGCAGCGATCTGATACATATTTTCCACGCCCAACTGCCAAAAGTCAGCCGATGCGGCGTCCGCATCAATACCATCAACTTTGTTCACCACCAACATCGAAGGCTTTTCAGATTTGCGCAGGTGATTGGCAATAGCGGTATCAGCCGGCGTCAGTCCAGCACGACCATCGACCATAAACAGCACGACGTCCGCTTCTTCAATAGCAGCCAGAGACTGCTCAGCCATTTTGGTTTCCACACCTTCTTCAGTACCGTCAATACCACCGGTGTCGATAACGATAAACTCATGCTCACCAAGCTTCGCTTGACCATACTTACGGTCACGAGTTAAGCCAGGGAAATCCGCAACCAACGCGTCGCGAGTACGAGTCAGTCGGTTAAATAACGTCGACTTACCAACGTTTGGACGCCCGACAAGCGCAACAACAGGTACCATAACAACCTCTACAATATTCTTTCTTTATGTAGTTATAGGTAACCACTCATGCAATGCCATTGATGAGCACTTTACCTATAACCACATGTTACTTTGGGGTCTAACACAAACAAACGGCTCCCAACTGTTGCCAGCTAGGAGCCGAATGTGAATTATATCACACGATTACTTGTTGATCGTTAGTTTCTTTACATCGCCATCACGAGTCACTAGCACATAACCATCTTCGAGTGGCGTTGGTCCAACGGCAAAACCACTTGAACTGACTTGCTGCATCGAAACGAAATCACCGCTATCGCGCTCTAACCAGTACAAGTAGCCTTCGCTATCACCGACCACTAGGTAAGAGTCGATAATCACCGGAGCTGTCACGAGACGGTTTTCTAACTGCTCATTGCTCCATAGCTCTGTACCACTGCGGGCATCTACCGCGATCAAATGATCTTGTTCAGTCACAACATAGATACGACTCGCATCACTGGCTAAATTTGAGGCTGACGAGTAGTTACGTTTCCACGATGCCTCACCAGAGCGTAAGTCGAGGGCAATCAATTGGCCGTTATAACCAACGATATACAGTGAACTCCCCAGGATTAGTGGCGATGCATCCACGTCGACTAAGCGATCGATTTCAGTCGCGCCTTGCGGCTTAC
Organism: Pseudomonadota bacterium; assembly: GCA_038533895.1. Classification (GTDB taxonomy): domain Bacteria; phylum Pseudomonadota; class Gammaproteobacteria; order Enterobacterales; family Vibrionaceae; genus Vibrio. The sequence continues at coordinate 10,291 of JBCAXU010000029.1, forward strand.
CAATAGGCTGTTGCCAAATCAGTTGGCCACGTTCAACAATCGCGGCTGCCAAACGTCCGTTTGCCGTTCCCCAGAACACACCACCAGAGGCGGTCACTGGTGCACTGCTACCACGTAGTGTCAAGTTTGGCACTTCTGTACTGATGGTCCATTTTGTCTCGCCAGTCACTTGATCCAACGCCAACAAAATACCTTTGTTAGTGTGAACCATTACCAAGTTGCTATCTGTTGCTGGCGCGGCTAGGACTTCACCGTTGACTTCTGCTTGCCAATTAAGTTCACCCGTTTCTTGGTCGAAAGCGAATACGTGTCCATTTTCGCTACCAATAAAGACTTGTCCGTAACCAGCGGTGATACCGCCAGACAGTCGTGCAGAAACATCCTCTTCAACATCCGCCTGCCAAATGAGACGGCCATTTTCAGGGTCGAGCGCTTTCACCATGCCATCGCGGCTAGCAACAAATACTTTATCGTAAGCATACTCTGCTGATAGCTTGGAGTAGAACTGACCTACTCCATTGGCTATCGAGCTCGTCCACTGAATCGCAGGAGTAAACTCACTGCTGACTTCAGGAACCGGTGCCATAATGACAGTATCTTCTTCGCTGGCACACCCCGCCAACACACCGACACACATTGCGGTGGCAAGGGCTTTTTTAAGCAAATTCTTCATCCAGAGCCCTTACTTGGCTAAATCATCCAACTTAAGCTGCAGCGTTTGACTCGCAGACCCCGACTGCTGTGCTTCGGTATAAGCGGCGTATGCACCTTGCTCATCACCTTTGCGCAGCAGAATGTCACCTTTAAGCTCTGCCACGCGGCCTGCCCAAGTTTGGGCATCAATATTAGCTAACTGCTCAATCGCTGCGTCAAACTCACTTTGCTCCGCTTTAACACGCGCCAAACGGTAATCAATGACAGCAGACAATGCAGTGTCTTGAGTCGAGCTTTTCGCCCACTCGAGTTGAGCTACGGCTTCATCTAGGTTCCCCGATTCCACCTGTACTTTGGCCAACTGAAGCGCCGCTAACGTCGCATATTCCGTCTCTTTGTTTGCTTCAATAAACGCTTGAACGCCCGACTCAGCACCAACACCTTGCTCAGCAAGTTGCTGCACCGCTTGGGTATAACTTTCAGAGGCGGCTTCTTGAGCGGCAGTTACTGAGTCTTGGTAGTAACGCCAACCGAATAGACCACCCAGACCTACAACGGCACCAAAGATCACGGCTTTACCGTTCTCCTTCCACCAATCTTTGATCGCTTCTACTTGTTGTTCTTCAGTATCGTAGAGTTCCACTTCCTGTCCTCTTAAGCCAAGTGGTGATTTTCATCACCACTGAGATATTTGATAATTAATTAAACCAGCTCTGAGAGCTTTACAATCACATCGCGTTGATTGAGTGTGTCCTGGCTGCCACCGATAAGATCTTTCAAGACCACAGTACCATCAGCCACTTCGTTCTCACCCAACACCAGCGCTACTGCGGCGCCAACTTTGTCTGCACGCTTGAACTGCTTCTTGAAGTTACCACCACCAAAGTGGCTCATCACACGAAGTCCAGGGATTTGTTCACGCAATGACTCAGCCAGTTTCAGCCCGACCATCATAGTGCCTTCACCTGCGGTGACCATATACACATCAACACTGCGACGCACGTCTGTAAGCTCTAGCGTTTCCAGCATCAAAACCAGTCGCTCTAAGCCCATAGCAAAACCGACTGCAGGGGTCGCTTTACCGCCAAGCTGCTCAACCAAACCATCATAGCGACCACCGCCACAAACCGTTCCTTGAGCACCCAAGCTCTCTGTGATCCACTCAAATACAGTGCGGTTGTAGTAATCCAAGCCGCGCACCAATCGCTGGTTAACTGTGTATTCGATACCTGCCGCATCAAGAAGTTCACAAAGGCCATTAAAATGTTGCTTTGACTCTTCGCCTAGGTAGTCAGACAGACGTGGTGCGTCACCAAGAACAGCCTGTATCTCTGGATTTTTAGTATCCAGTACACGCAAAGGGTTGGTGTGCATACGACGCTTAGAGTCATCGTCGAGAATGTCGACATGTTTTTCTAAGAAAGCAACCAAAGCGGTACGATACTCAGCTCGATCTTCGACAGAACCAATTGAGTTAAGCTCTAAACGCACGTGCTTGTCGATACCCAGTTCACGCCATAGGCGCGCTGTCATCATGATTAGCTCTGCGTCAACATCTGGGCCATTAAGACCAAACACCTCGACACCACATTGGTGGAACTGGCGGTAACGACCTTTTTGCGGACGCTCGTGGCGGAACATTGGCCCCATGTACCAAACACGCTGTTCATCACGGTTGATAAGGCTGTTTTGAATACATGAACGTACACAACCAGCGGTACCTTCAGGACGCAAGGTTAAGCTATCGCCGTTGCGATCATCGAAGGTGTACATCTCTTTTGAAACCACATCGGTCTCTTCACCAACGGCACGGCTGAATAGATTGGTTTCTTCAACAATCGGCATGCGCACTTCACTATAACCGTATGCGCTGATCACGTTTTTCACTGTGTTCTCAAGTTTCTGCCACAGTGGAGATTGAGTTGGGAGACAATCGTTCATGCCTCGAATTGCTTGTATTGTTTTTGCCACAATATTTACCGTAATGTTAATTACTTACCGTAATCTTGGTTTGAGATTAATCTTGTACTTTGATGTTGATGCGGTTCTGCTCATCCATCAACGCTGCTTTAGCTCGAATCTTAGCTTCTAGCTGAGTGACTAAGTCGTTGTTATCGAAACGCTCTTTTTGACGTTTGCCGTCTTCGTAGAAAGCACTCTTCTTGTTGCTGCCCGCTAACCCTAAGTGAGAAACTTCCGCTTCACCCGGACCATTAACCACACAGCCGATGATCGACACATCCATTGGCGTAATAATATCTTCGAGGCGCTCTTCCAGTGCGTTGACTGTGCCTATTACATCAAACTCCTGACGCGAGCAGCTTGGACAAGCAATGAAGTTGATACCGCGTGAACGGATGCGCAAAGACTTCAAGATATCGAAGCCGACTTTGATCTCTTCGACCGGGTTGGCGGCAAGTGAAATACGAAGCGTATCACCAATACCTTCCGCGAGAAGCATTCCAAGACCAACCGATGATTTCACTGCACCTGCGCGCGCGCCACCTGCCTCGGTAATACCTAAGTGCAATGGTTGGTCTATCTTTTTCGCTAGTAGTCGGTATGAGTCAACCGCAAGGAAGACATCCGAGGCTTTTACGCTCACTTTAAATTGATCGAAATTGAGGCGATCAAGAATATCGACATGACGCATCGCAGACTCAACTAAAGCTTCAGGCGTTGGCTCACCATATTTCATCTGGATATCTTTCTCCAGAGAGCCGCCATTAACTCCGATACGAATCGGGATGTTCTTGTCTCGAGCACAATCAACGACAGCGCGAATACGTTCTTCATTGCCGATGTTGCCAGGGTTGATGCGCAGACAATCTACGCCATACTCGGCGACTTTGAGCGCGATGCGATAATCGAAGTGAATATCCGCCACCAGCGGAATGTTCACTTGCTGCTTGATCTGTTTGAATGCTTCAGCCGCATCCATGGTAGGTACAGAGACACGGACGATATCTGCACCGACATTTTCCAGAGATTTAATCTGCGCAACAGTCGCCGCAACGTCTGTTGTTCGCGTGTTGGTCATGGACTGCACCGCGATTGGGGCGCCGTCACCAATGGGAACATCGCCCACGTAGATACGAGTCGATGGGCGACGTTTAATCGGAGATTCGTGTTGCATAGTAATGTCTAAGGTAAGTTGAATCTTGCTACTTTGCCCGAAGTATACCCAGAAAGGTCCACAGGTTCACTCGCTAATGTCATTGAAACGTTTTCGGGCGCTCCTAAGATGATGCTGTAAGGCAGCTCACCTTGCAAATTAAGCTCTTGGCCAGGCTTTTTAACTCCTGTCGATAACGTTTTGCCATCTGCGTCTTTTACTTGGATCCAGCAGTCGTCTGTGAAGGTCATCTGCAATAAATTCGCTGCCACTGCTACTTGTTGTACTTCTGCTTGAGGTTCTTTAGGGTCTTCCACCACAGTAGGCTCGGTGACCTCTGCAGGTTGCTCAGTGGCGGTCTCATCAATGATAGTGGTTTCTGCAACAGAGAGTTCTTCGTCTTGCAACGCTGGCGCTGCGACCGCACCCTCATCGGTCTCGCTTGGTTGCTCCTCCACCACTAGTGCCTCTGAGTCGGCTAAAGTAGTAAAGTCGAGTTCGGGCTGCGCCGCTTGCTCTAGCTGCTGCTCTTGTTCACTAACTGTAGTCAAGTCAACCATCGCAGAGTCTTGGTTTTGCCACCACCATACTGAAGAAATACCTAGAATAACGGCAAAAATCCCCCAAGTTAGGGTCATAATGCGGCTGTCATGCTTGTCACGTTTGGTTTTACGCGAAAAACTTTTCATCTGTTGTTCTTGAGGTTTGGCTTCCTCACAACCTGCTAGTGCAGAAAGCACTTTGGCTTCATCTAGATTTACAGCTTTGGCGTAAGAGCGAAGATAGCCACGAGTAAAGGTCGCGACCTGATCTAGAGCGAAATCATTATCTTCGATGCTTTGAATGATTGAAAGACGAAGCCGTAGGCGGTCTGCAATCTGCTTTTGAGTGAGACCTAAAGCCTCACGTTGTTGTTTAAGGAGAGTCCCGGCTTGTGGTTGTTCTACGGTGTCTTCGCTGGGTTGGACTTGTTGTTCAGCTGTCATGACTATAGTAAATCTCTTGTTCTATGCTTTGGTTAACTTATGGCTTAATAATTGTTTGTAGGTGTTTGCCGAATAACCAAAGTCGAAAAAATCGAGGAAAACTCCTCATACGATGCAAAAAATAACGCTCCACTCAAATACAGAGAAATTTCTCTAAAGCGCTAACCTTTCATTCTAATAGATATCATAGATGAAACAACATAGTGGAAGTGGATAATTTACAGTCAGCTCAAGGTTTTTCACTATTTTGACAGAGAGATCGCGACAAGATGTAACAAAAAAGCCAGAGCTAGGCTCTGGCTTTAGCAGAAATCGAAAAAAGCTTATGAAACCGCTTTAACTTCAATCGTCTCGCCTTTCGCCGCTTTAATCATTGCGGTGCGCTTAGTACGGTCGATGACATCACCCACTAACTGTCCACAAGCTGCATCGATATCATCGCCGCGTGTCTTACGGACAGTAACCGTATGCTCATACTGCATTAAGGTTTTCTGGAAACGGTCAATACGTGAGTTGCTTGGCTTTTTATAGGGTGAGCCCGGGTAAGGGTTGAATGGAATCAAGTTAATCTTACACGGCGTATCTTTCATCAGCTCTGCCAGTTCACGAGCGTGCTCCATATCATCATTGACATGGTCAAGTAACACATACTCAACTGTCACTTTGCCGCGGTTTGCGTTTGATGATGCGATGTAACGGCGCACAGAGGCCAAAAAGTCTTGGATATCCCAACGGTCATTGATAGGCATGATTTCGCTGCGCAACTTGTCATTCGGTGCGTGCAGAGAAATCGCCAGTGCCACGTCAATCTTGCCGGTCATTTGATCCAAACCTGAAACAACACCAGAGGTGGACACTGTCACCCGACGCTTAGATAGACCAAAGCCAAGGTCATCGAGCATGATTTCCAGCGCTGGAATCAGGTTTTTCATATTCAACAGTGGCTCACCCATGCCCATCATCACCACATTGGTGATCGGACGACGACCGGTCTCTTTTTCCAGACCAATTTCACGTGCTGCACGCCAAACTTGTCCGATAATTTCAGAAACTTTCAAGTTACGGTTAAAGCCCTGTTGAGCGGTAGAACAGAATTTACACTCTAGCGCACATCCCACTTGAGAAGAGACACACAAAGTCGCGCGATCGTCTTCAGGGATATAAACCGTTTCAACATCTTGGTCGCCAACCTTCATCGCCCACTTAATGGTACCGTCTGAAGAGTGCTGAGCTTCGGCAACTGTCGGAGCTTTAATCTCACAACGATGCTGCAGCTTCTCACGCAGCTTCTTATTAATGTTGGTCATGTTATCGAAGTTATCGACACCGAAATGGTAGATCCACTTCATTACCTGGTCGGCACGGAATGCCTTTTCGCCGAGCTCCTCAGCAAAAAATTGACGCATACCTTGGCGATCAAAGTCGAGTAGATTGATTTTTTCAGTGGTCATGTGGCCTCTCAAACGACGGAACATTAATTAAGGGCGCGAATTGTACAGCCTTTAGGCAGGGACAACAAGCGTTGTAAAGCCCTGTATTTGTTAAGGCGTTAATATCGCAGTGGTTATTTTTTAAACAGACAAATAGGCCTACTAATTACGTGGCACAAAGTATTAAACCGACTCGCTTACTGCGCGTTGGATCTGCTCGACAATCGCTTTTAATCCATTGCCACGTGACGGACTCAAATGCGCTATTAGGCCAAGCTGCGCGAAGTACTCATCTACATCAAAGGCTTGGATTTGCTCGCCAGTTTTGCCATCAAACGCCGCCATAACTAAAGCAATAAGCCCACGTACAATGCGCGCGTCTGAGTCAGCACAAAAGTACCAAGCCTCACCCACTTGTTGACTGACCAACCATACTTGGCTCTCACAACCCGAGACCATCACCTGCTGCGACTTTAGCGACTCTGGCATCACTGGCAGTTTTTTCCCCCACTGAATCACCTGACGATAACGATCTTCCCAGCCGCGCAGCACTTGCATAGTTTGAACTACCTGGTCTGCATCAATCTCTTGGCCAAACGGTGATTGAGGAAATGGTGACATGTTACTCTCCAACTAGTTGCGATACTTTTGAATCAGTTTTTCAACAATGCGCGATACTGCGACGAAACCAAAGGTCGCGGTCACGACGGTAGCGGCACCAAAGCCACTGGCACAATCCATGCGTTTAGGGCCTTCCGCGCTCGACTTAACCCCACACACACTTCCGTCTGGTTGCGGGTATTTGAGTTGCTCGGTCGAAAACACACATTCAATGCCAAATTTACGCGCCGGATTCGTAGGAAAGTTATGATGGCGGCGCAAGGTATCTTTGATTTTCTTCGCCAGCGGATCTTGAATCGTTTTCGTCAGATCTGCCACTTTAATCTGAGTTGGGTCCACTTGTCCGCCCGCCCCACCGGTGGTGATCACTTTAATCTTGTTACTACGACAATAGGCCAGCAACGCCGCTTTTGCTTTGATGCTATCAATCGCATCGAGCACATAGTCGAACTCTTTGGATAGGTACTGATGCTGATTATCTGGGGTAATAAAGTCGTCGATTAGGTTTACTTTACACTCAGGGTTGATCAGTTTTACCCGCTCAGCCATCACCTCGATTTTACTTTGGCCAACGGTGCCAGACATCGCATGAATCTGACGGTTGATATTGGTGACACACACGTCATCCATATCAATCAAGGTCAGTTCACCGACGCCGGTTCGAGCCAAGGCTTCGACCGCCCATGAACCAACCCCACCAATACCGATCACGCATACGTGCGCCGCACGCAGAATTTCAACTTCACTGTGACCATAAAGGCGACGCGTACCGCCAAATCGTTGGTTGTAGTTATCAGAAGCAGGAGTGTCTAATTCGCGCATATCGATTTTCCGCTGGGTGTAAAAACAAAGAGTGCGATTTATACGCACTCTTGATAAAAATGTCTAGGCTATTGCAACTTCTCGGGAGGGAGTGCCCAAGGTGCTTGAGTCGGGCTGTTTTCTAACCCAAGCTTCCAGACTCGGCCAAAGTGTTTATAATGACCAGCCTCTGTACCGGCACGTGGCCCCATACCATGATAGAGGTCAAGATGGTTCTGTTTCACCGCACCGCCAGTGTCTAAAACGATAAGCAGACGCAGTTGATGTGCACCACTCCACGTCCCGTCTGGGTTTAATAGTGGCACTTCCGCTAATATCGGTGTTCCCATCGGAAAGATTGAGCGATCGCCAGCGACCGAAGCCATGGCCAATAGCGGAATACCGGCAGACCCGGTCACGGGCGCATCTGCTCGGGGTTCAAAAAACACAAACGATGGATTTTGTTCCAGCAGTTCCTGCACCGTTGCCTCGTCATTGACGAGCACCCACTCTTTGATCGCCTTCATCGACATCTTTTCGCGCGGGACTAGGTCGCGCTCTATTAATACTCGACCAATACTCACATAGGCCTTGTTGTTCTTACCGCCATAAGCGAAGTACTCTAGCGTGTCGTCATCTTCGAAGTGAACAAAACCGCTGCCCTGCACTTCCATTAAAAACGGATCGATCCGGTTCTGTGCATAACCAAGCTCTAAACCTAGCCCATCCAGTGCGCCAGCATAAATTTGGGCACGAGTCGGGCAATCCATTTCACAGTCTGGTTTAGCGTAGACCGGATACTTAAACTTTTCGTTGGGCTCATGGCGAAGCTCCATCACGGGTGAGAAGTAGCCAGTAAACAGCACATTACCTTGCTTGTCTCCGCCCCCTAACTGCGCTGTTTGGATGCCATAGGCGGATAACTCAGTCGGTTCACCGCTTTGTAACACCCATTCGTTGAGCTTGTCGTAGAGCGGTTGGTAGATTTTTGCCATCGAGGGTGAGTTGATCACGACTTGCTCTGCTTGGCGATGAAACTCGGTAAAGTCTCTCGGTTTGTCAGACTCGACAAGTGATGATTTATTCAGTATCGATGTGAACTCTTGGCCACTATATTGTTGGGCACGGTCGGTAGGTTGCGCACAACCAAACAGAACAGCAGCGGCAACAAGCGGAAGATATTTTTTAAACACGGGATGAGATCCTTGTTGAGCAATGCATTGAGGATGACAAACTTACCTTTGATTCGCAATAAATCAGTGGTTAACGAATGTTATCTTTTTATTTTTCTGACAAACGATAGACGGGCTGGTAGTACGGCTGAGAAACCAGTTGGAACTTAGTGAACTGCTCGTTGAGTACTTTGAAGCGTCGCGTATTCTCCCCCATCTGATACTCAAGATACGAGCCATCCCATTCAAACTCGGTATCAATCACGCCACCATTCACCGTTACCCCCGCCGCACTGAGCATAAAACTCTCACGGCTATAGTCGGCCACATCTTGTTCTACCCAAACCCCATATATCTTAGATTTAGGGTAGGTTTTTTCTAGGTAGATCTCATATAGCTGACTCGCGACTATCAACGCAGAGATAGCAACGAACAAAGCGCCAATGATAATAACTCGTTCAGTCAGCTTCATTTTTTGACGGCTCCGGCGACTCACTCTTTTTTATTCCCCAACAACGGCTGATCACTCCACCTAATAAGTAATTGTTAACTAACAAAGACAATTACGCGAATCTGATTTCATCGACCTTTACTCATATCGTGCTATCTCTACTCAGCAGTACATCTCCCATCAAAAAAACACTTGTACAGCAAAGAATAAAATTGCACTATATTTACATATTAATTCAACGGGTAGTTATTACTTTGAAACTAAGAAGTACCGCGCTTGTAAAAGGCTTCAGACAATCAGCTCCTTACGTTAACGCTCACCGTGACAAGATAATGGTGATTATGCTTGGCGGCGAGGCGGTAGCTGATGAAAATTTTGCCAATATTATCAGTGATCTAGCCCTGCTTCATAGTTTAGGAGTCAAAATTGTGCTCGTTCATGGAGCGCGGCCACAAATCAATCATCTTTTACAGCAGAACCAGTACACTAGCCCTTATCACAAAGGCGTGCGTGTCACCGATGAAACCTGCCTCAATTATGTCATGCAAGCCGCTGGGCAATTGCAGTTGGCCATTACTGCTCAACTATCAATGAGCTTAAGTAACACTCCGATGGCGGGCACACAACTTAACGTCGTGAGTGGCAACTTTATTATCTCTCAACCGCTTGGCGTCGATGATGGTGTCGACTATTGTCATAGCGGTAAAATTCGTCGCATCGACACAGACGGCATCAATCGCATGCTTGACCAAGGCTCGATAGTATTGCTCGGGCCGATCGCCAGCTCTGTGACCGGTGAGTCATTCAACTTGCTGTCAGAAGAGGTCGCCACGCAAGTTGCGATCAAACTGCAGGCAGACAAGCTGATTGGTTTTTGCTCCGAGCAGGGGATTATCGATGAAAATGGTGAAGTGTTTGCTGAGCTGTTTCCTAAGGAGGCAGAAAAGATTTTGGCGGATCTTGAAAGCGATCTCAGTTGCGAAAACTCATCCGGCACGCTGCGCTTTCTTCGAGCGGCAACCGCGGCCTGTCGTGCTGGCGTGCCTCGCAGTCACTTGGTGAGCTATAAAGTCGATGGCGCTTTGATCCAAGAGTTATTCTCGCTCGACGGTATCGGTACTCAAGTGGTCAAAGCAAGCTCAGAACAGGTACGTGTGGCTGATATTGATGACATTGGTGGCATCCTAGATTTGATTCAACCCCTTGAGCAGCATGGCATCTTAGTACGACGTTCTCGCGAGCAACTTGAGCAAGAGATCCATCAATTCACTATCATCGAGAAAGATGGCTTGATCATCGGTTGTGCGGCTCTGTACCCTTATCTGGAGGAACGCATGGCAGAAATGGCTTGTGTGGCGATTCATCCTGAATATCGCGATGGCAACCGTGGGCTATTGCTACTTAATCACATGCGTTTGCAGTCGAAAGCTCAGGGGATTGAGCAAATTTTTGTATTAACGACACACAGTTTGCACTGGTTTAGAGAACAAGGGTTTCACGAGATGGGGGTCGATTCGCTACCATCGCAAAAGCAGAATCTGTACAACTACCAGCGCAAGTCTAAAATACTGTCACTTAAGCTTTAACTCAATTAGCAATCTCACTTATGAGATGTCGTTGCAGAATATTTCTCAAATAGTCGCTTTATTTCATAGTTCAAATTGGTTAAAATTCGAGCTCCTCAATATCTGAGGAGCTAGGATTTATTCTCGACTTAGCTTTATAGCTAAGCTGCAAGGATTGCTTGAGGTTACTAACAACGTTACTAAGAGCAAACTATCAATGAAAAAAATTATCTGTAACTCTGTGCAGAGTTTTTGGGACATGGCAGACAACGAACTACTAGAAGATCTCGACGTACACTGCGTATTCCCAGTTACAGAAGGCTTAAAAGCGTTCATTTTGAACTACCAAGAGAAATACCGCATTCGCAGTATATCATTCTCTACTGCACTTTAATCACACTGACAGACGACCATGGAGGGTCATCTGCCATCTTTCAGTCTTGCTATCAATCCACTTGCCCTCTCCGTACGCACCTTAATACCTCGCTTTAACAGTCGCTCATCGACAAACAGCGTCAGCTTATGTTTAGCGCGAGTAATCCCGGTGTAGATCAGCTCACGGGTCAGCAATGGGGTAAACTCTGCGGGTAAGATCATCAAGGTATGGTCGAACTCACTGCCTTGCGATTTGTGAATAGTCATGGCATAGGCAGTTTCATGCTCGGGGACTCGGCTAGGTAAAACCGCCTTAACACTGCCGTCAGGTAATTCAAAAAACACTTTCAGCTTGTCTTGCGCTGGGTCGTAGACACATAAGCCGATATCACCATTATACAGACCCAAACTATGGTCATTGCGAGTAACCATCACTGGTCTACCGTGATACCAAAGCTCATCTTGGGTTTGAATCAATTTACGTGCCGCCAACCCACGTTCAATCCGTTGATTAAGCCCTGTGACGCCAAAATCCCCTTCTCGAATCGCACACAGTAGGCGACACTTTGCAAACAGATCCAGCGCTGATTTCGCCTGCTCCGCCAAGGTTTCTGAGATTCCATCGCGTTGCTTAACCTCAGCTAAGCGCTGCAAATAGCCGCGATATTCCGCCACCATCGTTTGAATCATCTGATTATAGTGCTGGCTATCAATGGGGAATTTGGCGATGTCGACAAAGTCGCGTTGCCAAACTGCATCGACTTTGGTTCCACTCCCTGAGTTGACCGCTTGCGCCAACTGACCAATGCCCGAGCGAGCGTCAAAACGGTAGCTCTTTTTCAGCATACACAGGCTATCAGCAATGGTAGCAGGGCCTTGCTGATAGCTGGCTAAGGTATCATAGCCTGTCAATCGCGCTAGCTGGCTGGCGTGAGCCTGGCTGTAACCCAAAGAGCTGAACGAGCAAATATCGCCGAGCACGGCTCCCGCCTCGACTGAGGCCAACTGGTCTTTATCGCCGAGCAAGATCAAACGCGCGTGTTTGGGCAGCGCATCGATCAATTTGTACATCATAGGCAAATCGATCATCGATGCCTCATCGACCACCAAGATATCCAAGTGCAGTGGGTTATCTCGATGATGACGAAACTCTGCGCTATTAGGTATCGCTCCCAGCAAACGGTGTAAGGTGCTTGCCTCGGTTGGAATGCGAGCTTTGAGCTCAGGACTGACTGGCAGCGCCTCTACCGCTTTACCTATCGATTCGGTCAGGCGCGCTGCCGCTTTTCCTGTCGGCGCGACCAGTTTAATACTGGGTGAGCTATGTTGGCTTTGGGCTTGTTCAATCAGGGCCGCGAGTAATTTGGTGACGGTTGTGGTTTTGCCGGTACCGGGTCCTCCAGAGATCACCGCAAAGCGCTTAGTCAACGCGACTGCCGCTGCGACCTTTTGCCAGTTAACGCAGGCGGCGAGTGGCACTAAGTCATCCAACGCGGCTAACTCTTTGCTACTCTTCGCTGAACAGAGCTTTTGGTCTATGATAGGCCAATCCAAGTTTTGCTCGTCGACAACATCTAGATGGTCGCAAACCATTCGCTGTCTCAGCCCCGGCGAACTCGTTCCAGCTTCGAGCGTTTTTTTAATATCTTCATATAGATAGCGATAGCTTCTCGCGAAAAGATGGTCGAGCAATTGCGACAAGTTGTGCAGCTCTGGCGGCGAAAGGATCATGGGTGACCCAAAGCTATTTAATCGCTGCGCAACCACCACTTCATAGTGCCAGTAGCGATGCAAATAGAGACGCTCACCATCAAACATCAATGGGACAGGTTCACCATGGCTGCCAACCAGTTCGCTGCTGCGGAGTAGTACTGGCCAATCCACACCCAACAACTGTTGGTTCAATTCACTGGCCGCCTCGCCAAATAACCCCAGCTTAGCGGCGATATCCACCGCACAGCCATGCTCGTCAAGCAGCGGCAAACAGATGTGGCCTTTACCTAATTCGCTGCTCACTACCCCAGCAATAAATGCTAGGTGAGGATTGTCTGCTTGCCGTTCGATGAAACGGGCAAACTGATAATCTAACTGTCGAATCAGGCCTTTATTCGCCAGTTGCTCAAGAATCGGAATCAATCTATCCATGGTTAAAGCAGCTCCATCTGACCAGCACTATTGTGTTTCTCTTCGATCGGCAAACCGTCGATCAATCGATCCATATCGGTTAACAACGCTAAACTCGGTTTCGCAGCAAAAATACCATGATCACTTTCGCCATCCATTCCTCGTAAAAACAGGTAGTAGACGCCGCCAAAATGGTTCTGATAGTCATAATCTGCTAAACGGCTGCGCAGAAAACGGTGCAGTGCCAATGCATAGATTTGGTATTGAAGGTCGTAGCGGTGATCGGCCATCGCCGCTTTGAGCGCGTCCCCATGATAGAAGCTCACCTCATCACCTAAATGGTTCGATTTCCAATCCAAAATGTAGTATTTGCCCTGATGCTCGAACACTAAATCGATAAAGCCTTTCAGCATGCCATTGACACTATGAAACCCTAAGTCTCCCGCTTTCGCGGATAGAGGATCATGGCGTTGAATCACGCGATTGAGCGCAGGCGCCGACAACACTTCAATCGGCAACATAAATTCCATCTCAACCAGACGCTGCTGCGCGGTTTTATCTTTAAGACGCAACTGTTTGCCATCAAGCGGTGTGCTGAGCACGGTATCGACCAGTTGCTGTAAGATAGGCAACCAATCTGGGTCAAGCTGCTCATCTTCAAGCAGCTTGCTGATCAGCGCACTATTACTCTCACTGGTTGCTGGCTGGGTAAATTCAACCTCTTCGAACAGTGTGTGCAAAAACGTCCCGGGGCGTGCTCCGCGCGGAAAGGTAAAGATTGAAGCTTGCGGCTCAGTGTCGATGGGCTGGTCATTATCATCAGAGGAATCGATATCCAGATGCAGTAAATCCGTTAGACCATCATGATGTTGCAAGCCTTGTTTAATTAGCCCTGAGTAACTGGTCATGCGCCAACTTCGGTCTATTGGTTGGGTCAGCTCGGCGGCGCTCAGTGTCGGCGGTTGATTATCTATCGCCATCAAGGGCTGCTGATGAGCTTCAGGCAATGGGCACACGGTAACACAATCCAAACTCTGGGCTTGCGCTTGGAGAGCTGCGCCCAAATCAGCAATCCCTCCTTGCTGACCATCTTGCAACAAATGGCCCATCGCGCTGAGATGAACCCCTGTTGGTTCTTTGCTAGAGCGGCCATTTCGCAGCGGCGCAGCGCCAACAAAACAGCCATACACCGCGCGGGTCAGAGCAACATATATCAGACGTAAATCTTCAGCCAAACGCTCTTTATCGGCGGCGGCCAACGCCGCTTTTTGTGCGGTGATATCGAGAATAGTTTGATCTTTGTCCGCGTCGTAATATTTGGCTTCTGCAGCCTCCCGATAGCTGAACACAAACGGCAAAAAGACCAAATCGTACTCCAAGCCTTTTGACTTGTGGATGGTCACGATCTGCACCAAGTTACGTTCTGACTCCAAACGCTGAATTTGATCTTCGTTGCCGCCAAGTCCGTTTTCAGCATCACTGATGGCTTGCGCCAACCAGCGTAGTAAGCCATGGTCACTGTCGAGTTCAATGCTGGCTTGCTGGAGCAATTCACCGATATGCATCAGGTCGGTCAACTGACGCTCTCCCCCTTGCTCGGCGAGCAGCCACTCAGCAATATGACGTTTACTCATCACACTGCGCAGCATCGGTAACACACCGCGCTGTGTCCACAGCTTGCGATACTCCTTAAACTCGTTGATGGCCGCTTCCCACTCATTTTCATCATTGTTCAGGGTATCTAGCCGACCAGCATCTAGAGCAAAAATTTCAGAGGCGAGACTTGCGCGCAGGGCTCGATCGTTTTCTGGGGTCAGCACCGCTTGCAGGAGACGCTGCAGATCTTTCGCCATCGGTGAGCTAAACACGCTATCGCGGTTTGACAGATAAACACTGGCGATCCCTTGGTCGGCCAATGCTTGTTTCACCAACCGTCCCTCACTTCCAGTGCGCACCAATACCGCGATATCTCCCGCTTGGATCGCCCGCTGCTGCTTGTCGCTGCAAAAGTGCGCCTTAGCCTGTTGCGCCGCATCCAAAATAGTATGGATTTGATCGGCGGTGGCTTGGGCCATGGCGGTTAAGTACTCGCCTTTGGCAAGCGGCTTGGCGTCGGCTTCTTGCAACCAGTAAGTTAAAGCCGGTTGTTTTTGGTCTGCCATCGTCCAAATGCGCTGCTCTGCTTTTGGGCTATGCTGCACGGGCAAAAACGGAATATCTTGATCATAAATAAATGGGCTGTGAGGCGTCGCGAATACTTGGTTCACCGCCGCCACCATATCGGCACTGGAGCGCCAGTTAGTGCCAAGAGTGAAATGAGAACTCACCTGATTGCGCGCTTTAATGTAGGTGAAAATATCGGCGCCACGAAACGCGTAAATCGCCTGCTTAGGGTCACCAATCATAAACAAGCCACATTGAGGGTGCGTTAAGTAAATGCGGCTAAAAATACTGTATTGCAGCGGATCGGTATCTTGAAACTCATCAATCATCGCCACCGGATACAAAGTGCGGATCCGCTCGGCCAACTGTTCACTCTCATCACTGTCGATCGCCGCTGAAAGCTGCGTCAACAGATCATCAAATGAAAGCCACTGCTTACGCTGCTTCGCCTCAGCCAGCAAGGCGCGGCAATGGTGTATCGCATGAGCGAGAAGCGGTGCCTTAAGGCTTATCGGCTGGGCAATAAACGCATCAATTTGGTCAAACAACGGCAACTGAGGTGGATTGCCGTTAGGCGTTTTCTCGTTGAGCGCCGACTGAGCGAACTTGGCTAGCTGATCAGGATACTCGTAACCCACACTCTCCGTCGCCGCCCACTGATTGACGGCTTCTAACCACACTGGTAACGATTTTTTGCTGTAGCTGCGTTTGTTAATATCAGAGCCACTGATCAAGTCCAAAAGGTCATCTTGCTGCTCACGCCAACTGGCTTTAAGCGAATCAATTTGTTGCAAGTTTTGCTGATGTAAATCGGCCAAGCTGCCCCTCATTGGCGCTACCGATAAACGAACTGGCGACCCGGTCAAATAGCGCGAAATCTCCGCTAACAACGCGGCAGGCGAACTCCATAATCGTCGCACTTCTCCAGCCAACTGATGCGGTAGCGGATAAAAATTGCGCCGCCAATAGTCGGCCACCACTTGAGCTTTTAACTGACTTTCATCGGTGACAAATTCACTGTTAAATCGACTGCCGGATTCGAAAGCGTTTTGCGTCAACATCCGTTGGCAAAAACCATGGATGGTATACACCGCCGCTTCATCCATCTGCCGCTCCGCTTGGAGTAATATGTCGGCCGCGTGTTTGTGATCGGCCACTTGTTCAAGCAACGGCTGAATCACAGGATCTTGGCTGTGGCCACGGGCAAAGGCCAAGCGCGCATCGTGGATGCGGGCTCGAATTCGGTCTCGCAGTTCCGCAGTTGCCGCTTCGGTAAAGGTCACCACCAAGATCTGATCAACGGTCAATGGCCGATGATGCTTAGATTGCTCACTGCCGTGCCCCAATAACAATCTGAGGTAGAGCCCCGCAATGGTAAAGGTTTTCCCCGTTCCTGCTGATGCTTCAATCAATCGCGCTCCATGCAGAGGAAAAGTCATGGTATCAAGGGGGGGAACAGAAGCCGCCGATGTCATAAATATTATGCCCTTTTGCTGAAAAGCCTGACGCTGAATGTGATCTAGGCTTTAAAACGTTAGTTATTAATATCAAAAGATAAAAAGTTAAGATGTTATGCGATCTTTCTCACGGCGCGCGCCCGAGCAAGCCGATAGTATGCGCGCCATGTGTTGAGCAAGGAAACTTGCAACAGACCCACCGAATCACGGTCCCTCTGACCTATGGCCGCACAGCGAACGCCCTACAAAATAATGATTTACTGGCGGCCAACTATTTTGCCTCATAACGACTGACTCGCCTCTTCACTGGTTTGCATCATTAGTCGTGGTGTCTGAATCACTAAGTGGCTTAAGTGGCGCACTTGCTCGGCCAGTGCCTGATCCCAACTTGGCCAAATGCGGGCAATGTAATCGTTATTTCCTTCCCCGTGCGACAGATAGCCATCGTTAAAGGTATCGGCCATTTTCTTCAGCGCCTTCTCTTCATCGTCAGCCCAATGGCCACGGTTAAAGCCCGCTTCGATATTAGCCAGCGCGGTTTTAGGAAAATAAGCCAACGGCTGTGTCATACCTTGATAGAACAAGCGAACAAGCTCAGTCAACCATTCAACCGCCTGTTTGCGGTCGGCGATGGCAGGATAGATCAAGTGTATCGCGCCCTCTTTGCGATCGTAGCCAATCATATGGGTCGAGCGACTGACGCCCATTGCCGACATTGCGAGATGATCAATCCAAGCGGCGAGGTAGTCTTGGGCGCGCAATTGACCACTGCGAAAACGGACCAAACCGGATTGATATACTTGGGTTAACCACCCGGTCAGATGCACCGGCTTGTCTGCGCCAAACGGCGTAAGCGTGAGCTTGATTTCGATATCATCTTGGCTGGCTTGACATACAAAGCCAATCTTTTCCAGCAGCTGTTCGGCTTGTACGCGATTGGTCTCAAACTCAATTTCGCCAAATGCGCCGACCGGAAGTTTTCCCTGCGCACGTTGCTGCTCAACAAACGCTTCCATCACCTGTTGTGGCGGGTGTTGGCCTAACTGCTGTTGTTTAAGTAACTCATTGAGCAGCGCATCACGCATCTGGTAGCTCTCCAGGCCGCCCAGCACAAACGGCTCTTCGTCCTGCATCACCGGGAGTGGCGGTTCAAACGTCACCTTGAGGCGGCGATTAAAGAAATACTGCACGGGCAGGCGCCAAAAGCGTTGCAATTCAACCAAATCAAGCTCAAGCGGGAACGTCGCGTCTAATAGATAGTCATCCAGTTGAAGGTTGAAAACGCCACTCTGTTGCCCCTGACGATTGGCCGCAGGTAGCCACTCTTTGGCATAACTTGGGTGCTCGCCGCTAAAGGCTTTCTCACTGAACGGTACCATGGGATGGTGCGTCACCAGACTTGAGACCAGCGCATCGCCCGACTCATCTGCCGGCTTATCTTGCTCACCGAATAAGCAATAGTTTTGCTGACAGTATTCGACCAACTCAGACACCAATACTGACGGTACCCGTTCGGTATTGTCTTGAATCGAGCGGCCTACATAACTGATATAGAGTGTCTGCTGCGCAGACAAGAGCGCTTCCAGAAAAAGGTAACGATCGTCATCTCGACGCGAGCGATCCCCAGGTCGCGTACGACCATTCATCAAATCGAATCCCTCTGGCGGCATAGAGCGAGGATAGACGCCATCGTTCATCCCCAGTAAGCAAACCGTTCTAAATGGAATCGAGCGCATCGGCATTAGGGTACAGAAGTTCACTTGTCCGGCAAGAAAGCGCTGACTCACTCGGGTTCCAGACAGCTTGTCGAGCAAGTACTGGCGCACAATGGCAGGAGCAAGCGACTGATCAAACGCGGCATCGTGCAACTGCTGCTTGAGATTAGCCAAGGTATCGCGGATCGACTTCAATGCCGCCTCACCCTCTAGCTCGACCAAGAAAAAATCATCGAGCAACTGGGTTAACACTTCGCGCCACGCATCAATGCTTTGGGTCTCGCCGAGACGCTGACGATAATCGCTTATCGCTTGAATAAACTGCGCTAATTTACCAGCAAGATCGGCTCCCAAGCCTTGCACTTGATTGTATGGCGCCAGTTGACCATGTGAGGTTGTAAATAGGCCCGCCGTGTCTGGCATGGCGTAACCCAGTAACATGCGTTCAATGCCAAATTGCCAGGTATTATGGCTGTTCTCAGGCAGGTCAAATTCACGGCAGGTATCACCATTGAGCCCCCAGCGAACCCCAGACTCTTCGACCCACTGCTTGGCGAGAACAAACTCCTCAGCGCTGATCGCAAAGCGGGCCAATATAGCAGGCGTTTCCAGCAACTCGAGTAGCTCAGAAGCGAGACAGCGAGTGTTAGGCAAATCGACCAATTGCATAAAGGCATGGAGGATTGGGCTCTCTTGATCGGCGGTGCGATCAGAAATGGAGTACGGAATAAAACGCTCACCTGGGGCATTGCCAAATACCGCCTGAATCGCCGGGCTATAGGCGTTGATGTCCGCCACCATCACTATGATATCGCGCGGTTTTAGGCTCGGGTCTGCATCAAACATCGCCAGCAACTGATCATGCAGCACCTCCACTTCGCGCATCGGACTGTGGCACACATGCAGACTGAGTGACCTGTCTCCCGGCTCTACTGGTTGCTTGTGCGCACTGCTGTCGAGTTGGCTATCATCTTGATGCTCTTCAAGGTTGAGAATGTCCGCCTGCAAATGATGCAGCAAGGAGTCACGCTCAATATCAACGAAGGCTTCAATTTCGTGGCTATCCAGTTGCGATAGCAAGTACATGTTATCTCGACCGAGTTTGCCCATCGACGCAAGCAAGCTGTTACCCACGACATCGGTATGCAGCTCATCGACCAGATTCTCTTCTAGGCTGCCCTTTAGCTGCTGGCTTTGACCATCTAGCTCCGAGTGGTCTTGGTTCCATACCAAGTGCTGACGATGCCTAGCGGCCAAGCGCGCCAGAAATTTTCGATCCCGCACTTCGCCCCAGTAATAACGACAAGGGTTAGTAAACATCAAATGGACATCGATGTGCTCACCAATCGCTTTTAATGCATCCATATAGCGCGGAGGCAATGAAGTAATCCCAAATACAAACAAACGTTTTGGCAAGTGCTGAAAGCCATCGCTTTGTGCTGTGGCGGCGTAATTTTCCAGCGTCTCAATAAAGTGCTGGTACAGATTGGCACGATGGTAAGGCGATTGGCCGAGCGCTAAAGTATGGTCGTACAGGGCTTGCCACAGGATAGGCTGCCATGGGTGTTCGTCTTGCAACTCGGCCACCGGTTGCCCTGCTTCCCAGCTTGCGATCCATTCTGGTCGATACACCAAATAGCCATCGAAGATATCGGCGATTTTTTCAGATAATTGGTAGAGCTTAGACTGGTCGTTATCATCAGCGAGATAACGTTTCAGTAGGGCAAATTCATCACGTTCGAGTAACGCTGGCAAGATTTGCATCAACTTCCAGGTCATCGACTCTTTGTTGAATGCACTGCGTTCGGGCACCTCAGTCAGAACCTCGGTAAACATATTCCAGATGAAGGTTGCTGGCAGCGGGAATTCAATATTAGCCGCCACGCCAAACTCTTTCGCCAATTCCATTTTAAGCCACTGAGACATCCCCGGGCTTTGTACTAAAATTTGCTCCGCTTCAAACGGGTTCTCCAACGGGTTGAGCCGAATTAACTCAACCAGTAGGGATTTCAATACATCGACTTGGTTGGAATGGTAAACAGTAAACACAATGCACTCACGCTTATCTCGCAGTAATTGAGGTTGAGATTAGCATAAGCAGAGCAATTTCGAGAGTGATATAAACGTATGATTTGGTTCGAATCAAAATACCCGCTTAAACCTTGAACAGGCCTAAACGGGTGGGGGAAAATCTGTCTTTAAGGCGTGGTAGCCTTACTGAGCGATCAGATCTTTATAGGCGATGGTTTTACCTTGTGGTTTTTCATTCGCCAATTTCGCTTTTGGCGCGCCGGGTTGTGATAACCAGTACTCAGGGTCTTTCTTCGGATTGAGCTGCGGACCACACTCACCTTGCGCACCACTGCGT
The DNA here is from genome assembly GCA_038533895.1 of Pseudomonadota bacterium. Taxonomy (GTDB): domain Bacteria; phylum Pseudomonadota; class Gammaproteobacteria; order Enterobacterales; family Vibrionaceae; genus Vibrio. Next base: position 31,288 of record JBCAXU010000029.1, read on the forward strand.
TCCAAACGCTGCATTACGCGGTCTTGTGCTTGTGCTAGACCATCCAGCGCCTCTTGAGGGGTTTTCTCACCACTCGCGGCTTCAGACACGTATTGCCACCATAGCTGCGCCAATTTCGGATAATCTGGCACATTGGTCCCGGTTGGGGTCCACTGCTTACGAGCGTCGCTGCGGTAGAACTCCACCAAGCCGCCAAGTTTTGGCGCTGCATCTGTCATTGCTTGAGAGTTGATATCTGACTCACGAATTGGGGTCAAACCAACCAAAGTCTTCTTCAAACTGACTGACTTAGAAACCACAAACTGAGCATATAACCAAGCTGCCTGACGGCGCTCTAATGGCGTACTGTTGAGGAAAGTCCAAGAGCCCGCATCTTGATAGCCGAGTTTCATGCCATCTTCCCAGTATGGCCCGCGTGGTGACGGAGCCATGCGCCATTTCGGCGTGCCATCTTCATTAACCACAGGTAGGCCTGGCTTGGTCATATCAGCAGTAAAGGCGGTGTACCAGAAGATTTGCTGAGCGATAGAACCTTGAGCAGGAACTGGACCTGCTTCACCAAAGGTCATACCTTGAGCTTCTGGTGGCGCATACTTCTTGAGCCAATCTACGTATTTGGTGGTCGCATACACAGCGGCAGGACCATTGGTTGCACCGCCGCGAGCAACATCGGAACCTACCGGCTTACAGCCTTCGATACGAATGCCCCACTCATCAACCGGTAGACCATTGGGAATGCCCTTGTCGCCAGCGCCTGCCATCGAGAACCAAGAGTCGGTAAAGCGCCAACCCAGAGACGGATCTTTCTTACCGTAATCCATGTGACCGTAAACTGGCTCGCCATCAATCGTTTTCACTTTGTCAGTAAAGAACTCAGCGATGTCTTCATACGCTGACCAGTTTAGTGGAACCCCAAGCTCGTAGCCGTACTCTTGCTTGAATTTCGCTTTTAGATCTTCACGTTCAAACCAGTCGGCACGGAACCAATACAAGTTGGCAAACTGTTGATCCGGTAGTTGATAGATTTTGCCATCAGGACCTGTAGTAAAGTCCAAACCGATAAAGTCAGGCAGGTCAAGGTAAGGGTTAGTCACGCTTTTCCCTTCACCGGCGATAAAGTCTGAAATAGGTACGACTTTTCCGTAACGAACATGGGTACCAATTAAGTCAGAATCGTTGATGTAGCCGTCGTAAATATTACGCCCAGTCTGCATCTGAGTTTGCAGTTTCTCAACCACATCACCTTCTTGAATCAAGTCATGGTTGACCTTGATACCGGTGATCTCATAGAACGCCTGAGCCAAGACTTTGGCTTCATATTCATGGGTGGTGATCGTCTCCGAAGCTACATTGATCTCCATACCTTGGAAAGGTTTTGCAGCATCGATAAACCATTGCATCTCTTGCGCTTGCTCTTCAGCAGAAAGCGTCGATGGTGTGAACTCTTCACTCATCCATTTTTTCGCTGCCACCATATCGGCGAGTGCAGCGGGTGAGATGGCAGCCAAAGCGAAGCTCAAGGCTAAGCTACGAGCAAGGTAAGACTTTTTGATATCCTTTTTCATTCTTGTCTAACTCCAGTTGTGAGTATTCTGTCTATTACGTTATTGGTGTCACTCACCCCAGCACGATGACGCCTTCCTATCGTGGGGGGGGTGGGTATGTCGTTAAGTTGTTGTTATCCCCATTTCAAAACTGTACCCAGCCAAATAACCGAAAGGGTAAATGGCACCCAAATCGTCAGTTCAGAGAAGCCAACAAATCCGAGATGGATATAAGCTGAGCTCAACAAACCGATAAATAACCGGTCTCCACGTGTGGTGGTGATCGGTAGAAACCCTTTACGCTCAATACATGGCGTACGAATTTCACGAATCGTCATCGTTAATAGAATCAGCGCAATACCGAGAAAAAACAGCGCTGAAGGGGTAGTCCATGCCATCCAAGCCATGATGAAGTCTCCTTAAACTCGACCTAGCGCGAAGCCTTTCGCGACGTGGTTTCTTACAAACCAGATAACTAAAATGCCCGGTAGAATGGTCAACACACCTGCTGCCGCCAATACTCCCCAATCAATACCTGAAGCACTGACCGTACGAGTCATCACCGCTGAAATCGGCTTGGCATCAACCGAGGTCAAGGTTCGAGCGAGCAGCAGTTCGACCCAACTGAACATGAAGCAGAAAAAAGCCGAGACCCCAATCCCCGAACGGATCATCGGCAAAAAGATTTTGATGAAAAACTTGGGAAAGCTGTAACCATCGATATAAGCGGTTTCATCGATTTCACGGGGAACACTCGACATGAAACCTTCCAGAATCCATACCGCCAGTGGCACGTTGAACAAACAGTGCGCTAGGGCGACCGCAATATGGGTATCAAACAGACCGACCGACGAATAAAGCTGGAAGAATGGCAACAAGAACACCGCTGGTGGCGCCATACGGTTGGTTAGCAGCCAGAAAAATAGATGCTTATCACCAACAAACTTAAAGCGTGAGAACGCATAAGCGGCAGGTAAGGCAACGGTTAACGTGATCACCATGTTCATCACCACATAGATGATTGAGTTCACGTATCCCATGTACCAACTTGAGTCGGAAAAGATGGTTGCGTAGTTTTTAAAGGTCCAATTCTCTGGGAAGAAGCTGAGCCCGCCCAAGATCTCTTGGT
>JBCAXU010000030.1:0-33809 GCA_038533895.1 Pseudomonadota bacterium
ATCGAAGGCACAGAACCTGGTAGCTTAGATGTAAAAGTTGCCAAAGGTTCGGACTTGGTGGTTAACAGCAGTGCAGCGATGAGACTTGGTATTGCCATCCCTCAATCTGTTCTCGATCGCGCGACTAGCGTCAAATAATCTCCCGTTTCAAGCCGAACTAGGTTCGGCTTGAAACAATGTTGTTAACAGTTAGGGAGTAGTTATGTCTGCTTTTGCTTTCTTTGGCGCGCTAGAAATAGGGCTGTTATACGGTCTTGTGGCTCTAGGTGTCTATCTCACTTTCCGTGTTCTTGATTTTCCTGACTTAAGCGTTGACGGCAGCTTTCCAATGGGGGCAGCGGTTGCCGCCACCGCTATCGTGGCGGGCATCAACCCATGGCTAGCAACGTTTATGGCTGTTATCGCAGGGGCTGCGACCGGGTGGGTGACCGCATTTCTAGCAGTTCGTTGTGGCATTCTGCATTTGCTCGCCTCGATTCTTACTATGATTGCCGCCTTCTCGATCAATATCCGCATTATGGGCCGACCAAACATCGCACTTCTCGGCGAAGAAACCATCTTAACTCCGTTTGAAACCTTAGGGGATCCTATGCTGGTTCGTCCACTGATGGTCGGTTTGCTGGTACTGGTTTCGGCGTGGCTGGTGGTGCGCCTTTTAAACAGTGACTTTGGACTTGGTCTGCGTGCTACCGGCGTGAATGCGCGCATGGTTTCGGCTCAGGGAGCAAGTACTGCATTTTATACCTATTTTGGCTTGGCGTTATCCAATGGTTTTGTCGGTTTCGCTGGCGCGCTATTTGCGCAGACGAATAGTTTTGCCGATGTGACATCTGGGGTGGGTACTATCGTGGTAGGCCTAGCCGCCGTCATTTTGGGTCAAACTTTAATACCGGGGCGCAAGATATGGGTTGCGGTATTGGCGGTGATTGTCGGCTCTGTGTTGTATCGCCTTGCGGTAGCATTTGCCCTCAGCACCGGCATGTTCGGCTTGCAGGCCTCTGATCTTAATTTAGTGACGGCTGTGCTTGTGGCGATTGCCCTCATTGCGCCTAAGATCAAAGGCAACCTCAAAGCAAAAAAGCGTAGTACTCCTGCTCAAAGTAAACAGGCAGCGAAGCAGGCTAGAGAGTCAGGAGAGACCGCATGATACGTTTACAAGATATTCAAGTCACATTCAATCCAGGTACGATATTAGAAAACAGAGCGCTACGCGGAGTGACGTTAGAGGTGCCTGAGCATCAGTTTTTGACTGTGATCGGCTCAAATGGCGCAGGGAAGTCTACCCTGTTGGGGGCAGTAACAGGAGAAACACCAATGGTGGGAGGGCAGGTCATCATTGATGAACTCGATGTGACCAAGCAAACCGTTGACCAGCGTGCTAAGCAGTGCGCGCGCGTGTTTCAAGATCCGCTAGCGGGAACTTGTGGTGACTTAACTATTGAAGAGAACATGGCGCTAGCTTATATGCGTGGCAAGTCTCGAGGCTGGAGCTTATCTTTATCCAGTCAGCGACGTAAGTTGTTTCAAGAGCGAATTAGTATACTTGGGTTGGGCCTTGAAGATAGACTCGGCGACAGTATTGGTCTGCTCTCGGGGGGGCAACGTCAAGCAGTAAGTCTAGTGATGGCTACTTTGTCCGACAGTAAACTTCTGTTGTTAGATGAGCACACTGCAGCGCTTGATCCTCGTATGGCAGCGTTTATCATCGATCTAACCAAAAAAATTGTTGCCGAGTTCAACTTGACCGTAATGATGGTGACTCATTCGATGAAAGACGCGCTGGCCTGTGGTGATCGTACCGTCATGCTCCATCAGGGTGAAATTGTACTCGATGTGGCGGGAGAGCAGCGCGCTCATATGCAAGTCCCTGATCTATTGGAGATGTTTTCCAAGGTGCGTGGTGAAGAATTGGCAGATGACAGCTTGTTGTTAAATTGATCGTGCGACGCGATAACAGAAGCTATGTTGCTATGATTTTGTGACATAATAACCAGTATTGTAATAAACAAGCCTATTGCTAAAAAGGCGAGCAATAGGCTTTTTATCTTCAAAGGATGATGATGCAGGTAACTCGGCAGTTTGGCCTTGGGTTTGTGCTTTTGATGCCATTGGTGGTATCACTACTGATTGTGGCACTGACGATAAAAATTCATTTTGACGCAGTAGACCGCGAGATAGACGATGAGTACGACCAGGTTCATCGTGCGCTGGCACGAACCGCCAAAGTGGTCTCGGCGATTGATTACAGCTTCACAAACATCTCTAAGCTGAACTTTATTGGATTGGTAGATCATAATCGAAAAATCGACGAAGACTTGTGTCAAATGTGGCCAATCGACGCACTCATTCGTGCGGAGGGTAAAGGAGAAATACCGGCCATCGATATCAACTATATGCTAGTGGGTAGTGCCGAGTTGTGTAGCTCTGATAGCGTCTTATATAAACGCGTATCTGACCAAGTATCTTTAGCGCCGTTGCTCTCTTTTCTTCACGATATTGATGGCTTTTTACTTGGTATTCACTATATCGATCGTGAAGGGTATGTTATGTCATCCCCTGATACTTATGCCAAAAGCATCACCTCTGAACTGCTTGATACCATCAAAGCCCGACCGTTTTGGCAGCAAACAGTGCAAAACAAGGATTTAATCACCATCAGTGGACCCGCCCCGGTTGCATCAAGCAGCGACTTAGTCATGAGTTTATCCATGCCAGTATTCAATCAGGGAGAACTGCAAGGCACCTTGTCACTCGATCTTTCTTATCACGGTCTGTTAAACAGCCAACAACGCTTGGTGAGCGAACTTGGCTTATACAACCGCTTACTGCAATCGGCTCCTGACTCTGCTGTGCGGATAGAGCCTTTAGATATAGAAGGTTTGGCTGGACAATACGACTTGTATTATCGTCCGGATATCCAGCGGGAAGTCTCTAACTTTTTCTATTTACAACGTTATGGCTTACTGGTTGCTGCCTTTGTTTACGTTTTTTGTGTCACTGTGCTTATCTATATCAATACCCGAGCCGAGAGTGGCCACTTCAAACAGTTGGCAGCAAAAGACCCGATGACGGGCTTACTCAATCGACGTGGACTGGAAAGCTATCTCGACGGCGCGACGCGAGACAACTATCTGGCGCTGGCTGTATTTGATATTGATAACTTTAAAGCCATTAATGATACCTACGGCCATGACGTTGGTGATCAAGTCATTATCTACGTGGCAGACAAAGTGAGTCGCTGTATTCGCAATAGCGATGCGGCGGCGCGAATTGGTGGTGAAGAGTTCGTTATCTTCATGGCCGGTAGCGATATTGAGTCACTGAAACTCTCTTTGCAGCGTGTGCTAAATGCTGTGCGAGAAGGCTCTGTGCAGGTAATTGAACCTGGCTTTACCATATCTGGAGGGGCGGAAATCGTCAGCGGCGACACTCACTTAAGCTTTGAGCGCCTGTTTAAAGCCGCTGATGAAAAACTTTACCATGCTAAGACCCATGGTAAAAACCAGATTGTGTTTTAGGCTCGGGGTCAACAGAACCTAGTGGTTCGCTAGTTCATCACGATAACGGGTGATGTGTTCAACGATAGGGGCGGCTTTGTTGAACGTTCGGATCTCGCGAAACAGTTCGGCCGCCTGCGGGTATTGCTGACGCAGGTACGAGAACCATTGCTTGACTCGGTTAGGGTAGTACAAACCTTTATCCCCCTTCATTTCGTATTGCGAGTAGACCAAAAGCAACTCCACAACCTCAGACCAAGGCATGATGGAGTGGTTATGTTTGACGACGTTACCCAGGTTTGGCACGTTGAAGGCGCCGCGACATACCATCAACGAATCAATGCCCGTGGTTTCAATGCAGGCTTGACCATCTTGATAGTTCCAGATTTCCCCATTGGCGATCAGCGGAATGGTAAATTGCTGGCGAATCTGGTTGATATAGTCCCACTTGATCTCACTGGCTTTATAACCGCCGGTCTTAGTTCGCGCGTGAACAGTCAGTTCGTTTGCGCCCGCAGATTGGACCGCGTCGACGATTTCGAAACAGTCTTCAGGGTTATCCCAGCCGAGACGAATTTTGGCGGTGACAGGGATCGATGACGGGACGGCATCACGACAGGCTTTCACTACGTTGTGGATCAGTTCTGGGTGTTGAAGTAGCGCCGCGCCGCCTTTACTTTTGTTGACCAATTTAGCAGGGCAACCAAAGTTCAAGTCGATACCGCGAGCACCTAGGTTCGCAGCGCGAATCGCATTCTGTGCCATCCAGTGTGGGTCTTGACCAAGCAACTGGATATGGACCGGCACCCCTGATTTGGTTTGCGAGCCCTGCTGTAGCTCGGGGCACAAACGATAGAACACATGATCAGGCAGCAATTGATCGACGACACGGACAAACTCCGTGACGCAAAGGTCGTAGTCATTGATGTCGGTCAGGATTTCTCGCATCAAATGGTCTAGCACACCCTCCATAGGGCCCAAAACAACTCGCATAATAAAACGTCTCCAAATCGGGAGGCGTGATTTTAGAAGCTTGACCGCAAAATGTCATCCCTATTCATGACGTAGAGTCGATTCTGTACCTAACCCTAGAGATGCCGTGACCCTGTGCACTGCATCGGGTTATAATGGCGAAAACAACGTTAATCTAGATAACCGCATGAACTACTCACTTCTTACCCTTGCGCAGCCTCTCTGCGATGAGACCTCTTATTACCTAGAGGGCGTCACTTTTGCTGCTAACCTAGCGACCCAACCGACAGCCCCTGAAACTTGGTTGAGCGACATTTTTGGCGACCAAGCCAGTGCGGTTAAAACTGAAGTTGAGCAGCACATCACTCAACAATATCAGTTTCTTAAAGCGAGCGAGTACTCACTGCTAGGTTTGCTGGATCCGACTTTATCCAATGAACAGCTGGCTGACTTTGCCGAAGGTTTTATGACCCTATGGCCAGTGATTGAACCGCAATGGGCAGAGGTTTCTCTCTCTGATGGAACGATGCGTATGCTGCAGGCTATGCTCACCACGCTTATGTTGGCGATCGACCAAGAGCAAACCCAGCAGCAGATGCGCCAGGCGGGTGTTGAGCAGCCACCAGAGTTGGATGATCTATTGCCTCAACTTGATCTGATGATGTCTGAGGTGGCACAAGCAGCCGACGAAGCAATGGTTGGCGCTAAATCTCAGAGTGTGAATCCTTATAAGCAGATAGGCCGCAATGATTCTTGTCCTTGTGGCAGTGGCAAAAAGTTTAAGCAGTGCTGTGGTTAATGCCATCGACTAGCGAACAAAGTTGACCTTTCTCGGTCAAACGTGATGATAAAGCAAGATATAAATATGTAGAACGAGCTGAATTAGGATAATCACAACATGAAAAAATTCGCTGCCCTATTAATGACGAGCTTTGCTGCTCTGGCTGCACCTAAAGACGAACTCAATCAAAGATTGCAAATGAATGATGGGTTCAGTGCTGACTTTAGCCAACAGTTAGTGAGCCCTGACGGCGACATTGTGATGGAAGGAGAGGGGCAAGTTGAGATTGCGCGGCCGAGCCTATTTCGCTGGACCACTACGGCACCGGATGAAAACGTACTGGTATCAGATGGTGAGAGCCTATGGTACTACAGCCCTTTTATCGAACAAGTGAGTATATACTGGCAAGAGCAAGCGACGGAGCAAACTCCGTTTGTCTTGCTCACCCGAAACCGTGCCAGTGATTGGGATAACTATTCTGTCGAGCAGCAAGGGGATACCTTCACCCTAACGCCGACGGCGATTGATAGCAATCAGGGTCAGTTCAAGCTAAAAATTGATGCTGCGGGCGCTGTCCAAGGCTTTAGTGTCATCGAACAAGATGGACAGCAAAGCCACTTTTCTTTCAAAAATATCAACCTAACTAAACCCAATGCAGAGCGATTTCAGTTTGTTATTCCGCAAGGGGTAGAGGTTGATGACCAAAGGAACTGAGTGTGAGTAACTACTCATTTGATTTCTCCGGAGACGAAGACTTTCGCCCCCTTGCGGCAAGAATGCGTCCTCAGACGCTCGACCAGTATATCGGTCAGCAGCATATTGTTGGTCCGGGTAAGCCATTAAGACGGGCGCTTGAGGCTGGACACTTGCATTCGATGATCTTGTGGGGCCCACCAGGAACAGGAAAAACCACGCTTGCTGAAGTTGCGGCCAACTATGCCAACGCTGAAGTAGAGCGGGTTTCAGCAGTGACCTCTGGCGTAAAAGAGATTCGCGCCGCGATTGAGAGAGCGCGTGAGAATAAGCGTGCAGGGCATCGAACAATACTGTTTGTCGATGAGGTCCATCGTTTCAACAAATCTCAGCAAGACGCCTTTCTGCCGCATATTGAGGATGGGACAGTGACTTTTATCGGCGCGACCACAGAGAACCCCTCATTCGAACTGAACAATGCATTACTATCACGTGCTCGAGTGTACAAACTAACCTCATTGGCCAGTCAAGACATTAGGCAAGCACTGGATCAAGCGATCAATGATAAAGAGCGAGGTCTGGGCACAGTATCGGCGCAGTTTGTTGATGGTGTTCTTGACCGACTAGCGGAGCTGGTCAATGGCGATGCGCGAATGTCACTGAACTACCTCGAGCTGCTCTATGATATGGCAGAGGAAGATGAACAAGGCATCAAGCAACTGACGTTACCGCTTTTGGCGGAAGTGGCGGGTGAGAAGGTATCGCGTTTCGATAATAAAGGTGACATCTGGTACGACTTAATCTCTGCACTGCACAAATCAATTCGAGGTTCTAACCCAGATGCCGCTCTGTATTGGGCTGCAAGAATGATCGCAGCAGGGTGTGATCCTTTGTACATTGCTCGCCGTTTACTGGCTATCGCATCAGAAGATGTGGGCAATGCGGATCCGCGCGCGATGCAGGTTGCTCTTTCAGCATGGGACTGCTTCACCCGAGTTGGCCCGGCAGAAGGTGAGCGAGCGATCGCTCAAGCGATTGTTTACTTGGCTTGTGCGCCAAAAAGCAACGCTGTGTATACCGCTTGGAAGCAAGCTCTTAACGATGCCCATAACCTGCCAGAGTACGAGGTGCCACCACATCTGCGTAATGCGCCAACGAGCCTGATGAAGGATTTAGGCTACGGTGCGGAGTATCGTTATGCCCATGACGAACCTGGCGCGTATGCGGCTGGAGAGCGCTATTTCCCACCAGAAATTGCTCAGGCTCGCTACTATCAACCGACTAACCGAGGGTTAGAAACCAAAATTGGTGAAAAGTTAGATTACTTGGCTAGTTTAGACGCAAAAAGCCCACAAAAGCGCTATGAATAAGCTTCCATTTTAGATACATTTATTCGGTTAATATTTTTAGCGTTTGAGCACGATGCTCAAGCGCCACTTCACAACTAAAAAAGCATAGGATTAACAATGCTGGATTCTAAATTACTTCGTACAGAGCTGGATGAAACAGCTGCAAAACTAGCGCGTCGTGGCTTTAAGCTAGACGTAGAAACAATCCGCACCCTTGAAGAGCAACGTAAGTCGATTCAAGTCGAAGTTGAAAATTTACAATCCACTCGTAACTCCATCTCCAAGCAGATCGGTCAAAAAATGGCGGCTGGAGATAAAGAAGGCGCAGAAGAGATCAAAAAGCAAATTGGCTCTCTAGGTAGCGATCTTGATGCGAAAAAAGTTGAACTTGACGCTGTAATGGCCAAACTGGAAGAGATCACTCTATCAGTACCAAACTTGCCTGCTGACGATGTACCTGACGGTAAAGATGAAGATGACAACGTAGAAATTTCACGTTGGGGTGAGCCAAAAACTTACGATTTTGAGCTCAAAGACCATGTTGATCTCGGTGAGATGGGTGGTGGCCTTGATTTCGCAAGCGCGACTAAAATTACCGGTGCACGCTTTATCGTGATGAAAGGTCAATTTGCTCGTCTACACCGTGCTATCGCGCAATTTATGCTTGACTTGCACACAGAAGAGCATGGCTACACCGAAATGTACGTCCCGTACCTAGTGAATTCAGACAGCCTATTTGGCACCGGTCAGTTACCTAAGTTTGGTAAAGACCTGTTCCATACTGAGCCGCTAGAAGAGAAAGTGAACGACGAAGAGCCGCGCAAGCTGTCGCTGATCCCTACTGCAGAAGTACCGGTGACCAACATGGTTCGCGATACGATTTCTGATGAAGCGGATCTGCCGCTTAAGATGACAGCGCACACACCATGTTTCCGTTCTGAAGCAGGCTCTTACGGCCGCGATACTCGTGGTTTGATTCGTATGCACCAGTTCGACAAAGTGGAGCTAGTACAGATCACTCGCCCAGAAGATTCCATGGACGCACTGGAAGAGCTCACTGGTCACGCAGAGAAAGTTCTACAACTTCTCGAACTTCCTTACCGAAAAGTTGTGCTATGTACTGGTGACATGGGCTTTGGCGCTCGTAAAACTTACGACCTAGAAGTTTGGGTTCCAGCGCAAGAGACTTACCGCGAGATCTCATCTTGTTCAAACATGTGGGACTTCCAAGCACGCCGTATGCAAGCACGCTTCCGTCGTAAAGGCGAGAAGAAACCTGAGCTTGTACACACACTCAACGGCTCTGGTCTAGCGGTTGGTCGTACTATGGTTGCCATTCTCGAGAACAACCAGCAAGCAGATGGCCGTATTGCTATCCCAACTGTTCTTCAGAAGTACATGGGTGGCGCGACGCACATCGGTTAATCTCGACCGAATACGAAAAGATGAAAGGCGACTCAATGAGTCGCCTTTTTAATAGGCACTCGTCTATTGATGATTTAGTGACAAAACGTGCTTACACTTCAAGAGAAAGTGAATACTTCTCGTTTTTAGAATAATTATCCTAACTTGTAAGGGCTTTTAACCCCATGGAGAGGATAATGAAATATACAAAAACGTTGTTGGCAATGGCTTTAATGTCGGCATATAGCAATGTCTATGCAGAAGATAAGGTCTGGATATCGATTGGCGCTGATGCCGCTCAAACGGTTTCCAAATCGGGAGCCCAATCGGTGCTGCCTCAATCACTAGCGAGTAGTGGTGATGTATGGGTCGGCGAAGTTAACGTCGAGGAACTTGCACAGCTTTCGCATAATATGCATGAAGAGCATCATCGTTGTGGGGGATACATGGTCCACGCGTCGGCACAAAGTGCGATGGCCGCAAGTGTAATGCCACAAAGCCTTTCCCAATTTTCGATACCTAAGCTTACTCAGCAGACAACGCTTAATACGTGGTTACCCTATGTTAGTGCTAGTCAGCTAACCAACACCATTCGTTCCTTAACCAGTTTCAACAACCGCTTCTACACGACCACATCGGGGGAACAAGCGTCGGACTGGATTGCGAATGAGTGGCGTAGTTTGACTTCTGGTATGGCTCAAGCTTACGTAGAACAGATTGCTCACAACGGCTACAATCAAAAATCGGTAGTGTTAACCATTGAAGGTACCGAGAAGCCTGATGAATGGGTCGTGGTAGGGGGCCATTTAGATTCGACTATTGGTTCGCGTACCGATGAGCAGTCTATAGCGCCTGGTGCGGATGATGACGCCTCTGGAATCGCCAGCGTCAGTGAACTGATTCGTGTTTTATCAGAAAACAACTTTCAGCCCAAACGTTCCGTTGCTTTTATGGCCTATGCTGCTGAAGAAGTGGGTTTAAGAGGCTCTCAAGATATAGCGAATCGTTACAAATCAGAGGGGAAAAACGTTGTCTCTGTTCTTCAATTGGATATGACTAACTACCAAGGTTCAACTGAAGACATTGTATTTATTACAGATTACACCGACAGCAATCTGACTCAGTTTTTAGCAAGCCTAATCGACGAGTATATTCCTGAATTGACTTATGGCTACGACCAATGTGGTTACGCTTGCTCTGATCATGCGTCTTGGCACAAAGTGGGTTATTCAGCAGCGATGCCATTTGAGTCCAAGTTTAACGACTACAACCCCAACATTCACACGTCGCAAGACATATTGGAAAACTCCGACCCAACAGGTGCTCACGCTGTGAAGTTTACCAAGTTGGGCTTGTCTTATGTGGTTGAAATGGCCAATGCGATTGACGATCCGAATGATAACGCGCTTGTGGATGGCGTTCCCAAAACAGGGCTCTCAGGGGGGCGTTCTAGTCAGCAGAGTTATACGTTCGAGTTGAACGACGTCAAAGATCTCACTATTACAACACAAGGAGGAAGTGGGGACGTTGACTTATATGTGAAGTACGGCTCTCCTGCCTCTAAGTCTAACTGGGACTGTAGACCTTATCGCAACGGCAATACAGAAACTTGTCGTTTCGAACAAGCTGCAGCGGGGACTTACCATGTCATGCTTGATGCTTACAGTGCTTATACTGGTGTGACGCTGCAGGCATCTTCAAACTAGTTGCAAATTAAAAGCGGCCGATGGGCCGCTTAGTTTGACGAGTACCTTTTACATAGATTACGCGACTAAAAATTTATAGCCAAGTGAGCACATAAGAAGTGTCAATGAGAGTGAGATTGTTCGTTGGATAAGCTTTGCACCATATTTCATTGCAGAAGCGCTTCCAAAGTGATTTCCTAGTAAGTTCATTGCAACCAAAGGCAAAGCCAACGCATATAGGACGTTCCCAGCCAACATAAAGGCAATCAGCGCACCAATATTGGAGGCAAAGTTGAACAGTTTCGATGTTGCCGATGCGGAGACTAAGTCAAACCTTAAAAGGTAATGCAGAGCAAGAATTAAGAAGCTCCCGGTCCCTGGTCCGAAGAAGCCATCGTAAAAACCAATCACAAAAACTGCTGAAGGCACGCCGAAAAAAATAACATGTTTATTGACTGGTTTCGCTTCAGACGAAGCGTTGCTTTTCTTTGGAAGAAACGATAACACGATACCAATAGGCAGCATTCCCAAAATGATCTTACCAATAGTATCTGGCTCGAAATATAGGATAGCCTCAGCACCGAAGTAAGCGCCGATAAGTCCCGCAGGGATACCTGTCGCAACGGCAGTCCATACAACACATTTATTTCGCATGAAATTACGTATTGCAGCGATAGTGCCTAGAGTGCTGACAATCTTCTCTTGGCCCAAAGCAATTTGAGGCGGCAAGCCCGCTAAAATGAAAGATGGAACCAATATTAAACCACCACCACCTGCCACACTGTCAATGAAACCAGCAGCGAACGCTGACATCATCAGAGCAAGTAAGATCCAAAGGGTAATATCATTACCTAGCCATTCCATAGTATTTTGCTCCCTATTGCTTTTGGTATGCTTGTATTAAAACGGACGTATCCATTCGACCACAACCTTGCTCTTGAAGTGTTTGATACATAGCGTCCACCTCTTTAGTCATTGGTAGGTGTAGATCATTTTTCTTTGCTTCGTTTAGGCAGATGCCTAGATCTTTGCGCATCCAGTCAATGGCAAAGCCAAAGTCGAATTCATTTTTAGACATGGTGACTGCGCGGTTTTCCATTTGCCAAGAACCTGCAGCGCCATGCTTTAGTACATTGACGACTTGCTTTACGTCTAAATCTGACGATTGAGCAAGTTGAAGTGCTTCGCTTAAGCCTTGTAATATCCCAGCGATACAAACTTGATTCACCATTTTGCAACGCTGACCTTGCCCATTTTCTCCTAGCAACACAGATTGCTTGCCGTATGTATTAAGTAAGGGAGATAGTCTTTTGAACGTATTTGAATCTCCTCCGCACATAATGGTCAGCGCACCATTCTCTGCACCTGCTTGACCACCTGAAACAGGAGCGTCAATGAACTGTACTCCTTTAGCCGAGCAGGCGTCTGCGAGTTCAAGGGCTAACTCAGCAGAAGTGGTTGTATGGTCTATGAGCACTGCCCCAGCTTCCATGCTGACTAGTACGCCATCTTTCCCAAAGACTACACTTCGAACGTCGTCGTCATTCCCTACACAGATTGCAACCACATCGCAGCCTTTCGCAGCCGCAGCGGGTGTATTGGCAAATTCACCAGAATATTCAGTCGCCCATTTTCTCGCTTTGGTTTCCGTACGGTTGAAAACTCGAGTGTTAAATCCGGCTTTAGAAATATGCCCGGCCATTGGGTAACCCATAACACCTAAGCCAACAAACGCTACATTTTTTATTTCCATGATAATTTTCCTTTTTAGTCTTTCCCTATATGTTTTCGGTTATAAGCAATTGTTCCGACCTTTTGTTCATTGATATATGTCAATAATGCCCCGGGGATAAACTGGTTTCTAATGGTTAACGGTGGTTATTACTCTGTAGTGAATGACGGATTGCATGTCCAGCTTGACCTTGTTGCGCTTTGGCTAATGTAATTGTCTACAATGACATATGTCAATATTTTATTTTAAAATTTCAGTTGGATTTCAATACCAATTAAACTAGGTCATAATGTTGTAAGCCGTGAGACAGAGAGGAGTTCAATGTGAGTGAGAGCAAGTTTAATCAGATAGCTGAGGCAATTGAGTTACGAATTGACCGAGGTGAATATCCAGTTAACTTTAAATTGCCACCGCATCGTACCCTTGCTGATGAACTTGATACCACGCCAGCGACAGTAGCGAAGGCTTACAAGTTGCTGGCTGACAAAGGAAGAGTGGAGTCTTTTGTAGGAAGAGGCACATTTGTATGTGGTGAAGTAACGCTAAATCAAGCGATTCAACCGCCAGAAGACGAGAAGGATTACAACTTTTCGATTCTTCAACCTTGTCTGTACAAAAATGTTTCGCAACTAAAGAAAGCATTAGAAGTGGCGAGTCAAACGTTGACGGCTGATTTGATTGGTTATACGGAGCATTCAGGGCATGAAGAACATAGGCGAGCAGGTGTTGAATGGGCGAAATACTTTGGGCTTGAGGGTGGAACCACGAAAAATACCTTGCTCACGAACGGGGCGCAGCATGCCTTATCTTTGCTAATTAACGCACTAACGAAGTCTGGAGACGCAATTGCTGTTGAGTCACTGACTTATCCAGGGATTTTAGCGATTGCCAGCTTGTCTGGAAGGCAAGTCGTCGCCATACCAATGGATGATGAAGGGATGTCGCCTACGGAACTAGAGAACTCAATTCTTCAGCATGATATCAAGGTTGTCATTGTCGTCCCTTCTCACCAAAACCCGACAGGGATAACAATGCCAGAGTCGCGCCGGAAAGAGATTGCTAAAGTAGTCAATGATAATGAAGTTTGGCTTATAGAAGATGATATTTATTGTTTTCTGGATCAAATGACTTTGCCAGCAGTGAGTAACTTTGCACCAGATTATGCCTTTCATATTTCGGGACTTTCCAAAGCGATTAGCCCCGCAATGCGTTGTGGGTATGTCAAAGTGCCCGATAGACAGGTGGCGTTGATCAATGCTCATATACGCGCAAACATCTGGTTATCTTCTCCGATTAATTATATTGCTGCCACAAATATGATCGACTCTGGCGAGGCGTTCGAAATCGCTGCAACTCAAAGAAGCGTTGCCCAGAGACGGCAAAAAATAGCACGAGAAATTTTGACTGACGTTGATAGCTCGGCGGCGGGGTATCATCTATGGGTTCCTTTGCCAAAATCGTGGCCACAGGAACGGTTTATGATGGAAGCCAAAAATCGTGGTGTTATTGTTAGCAGTGGCAGTTACTTTGACGCGAGTGGAGAGGGGACAAACCATATACGTTTATCACTGATGTCGGTCAGTACTGATGAACGTTTAGAGGAAGGGCTCTTGAAGCTAAAGGATTTAATGTCATCCAATATGAATACGGTATTTCCTTTCTAGTATCGAGTTGATCTAACTACAAAAAACCGGCATAGTCGCCGGTTTTTTATAGAACTTGGTACCTAAATACTCATTTCACCGCGCAGCACTTGCTGCATCTTCACTTTTACTTGTTCGTAGCTTAAGCCTTGGCTGAGTAGGTAGTGCAACTTAGCTAGTGCTGCTTCAGGTGTCATATCGTAACCGCTGATTACCCCAGCTTCTGCTAATGCACAGCCAGTGGCGTAGCCGCCCATGTTCACTTTGCCCGCCAAACATTGAGTGAGATTAACCACAATCACGCCGCGTTCAGAGGCATCTTTTAGATGGGCTAATAGCTCTGGATTCTGTGGTGCGTTTCCTACTCCAAAGGTCAAGAGTATCATGGCATTTACAGGTTGCAGTAACGTATTTCGAATCACCTCGTGTGAAATGCCCGGGTACATAGTAATGACACCGATTGGCTGAGGTGTGATGTCATGAACTTTGAACTCACCTTCAGGCTTAGCGCCCACTTCTATCTCACTACTAATTTGGATGTTGATACCCGCTTCAAGTAGTGGAGGTAGGTTTGGTGACGTAAAGGCGTTAAAACCATCAGCATGAGATTTAGTACTGCGGTTACCACGCATAAGTTTATTGTTGAAGAACAAGGTCACTTCATTGATCGGGTAGTTAGCGGCAATGTGCAGTGCGTTGAGCAGGTTTGCTTGACCATCAGAACGGAGTTCTGCCAGAGGGATCTGCGAGCCGGTTACAATCACAGGTTTGCCAAGGTTCTCTAGCATAAACGACAGCGCAGAAGCGGTGTATGCCATGGTGTCGGTACCGTGCAGGATAACAAAGCCATCGTAGTTATCGTAGTTATCACGAATGTCATCGGCAATTTGCTGCCAATCAGCAGGTGTCATATCCGAAGAGTCGATTAGAGGATCGTATTCATGAATCGTAAACTCTGGCATTTCAGGGCGGTGGAACTCTGGCATACTTGCGAGCTGTTTTTCCATGAAGCCAGCGACGGGAACATAGCCGTGATCATGGGACTTTTGCATTCCAATGGTACCGCCTGTGTACGCGATATAAATATGTTTTCTTGCCATTGCTTGAAACCAGTTGTTTTGTAGGGGGAACAGAGCGAAGGATTATAGCTTAATCGAAGCCAATAAAAAGGGGGATCTCGCACAGGAATCCCCCTCTCATCAGCGATGTAGAGCAAGCGCTAAGCGCTGCGGTATGCCATCGCTACTGAACTTGGCAGTTGAGACAAAAGGCGTACTGACCTTTTGGATCATTAAAGCTCTGTAACAGGCTGGCATCCGCTATCACTTGATTAGCCAGTGGCGCTAGCGACGGTGGGAGATAGGTACTGACATCAACCCCAAGCGTCACCTGAACTTGATTGATAAAGTCCTGAATAAATTGTTGCGCTGGTGAAAGCGGCTCCTCAACCCAGTACAAATTGTAGCTTTCAAGACTCGCGAGTTCTGCGGCTAGTGACACGGCGTCGTCGAAGTCGCCAATTTTGTCGACCAGACCAAACTTAAGCGCATCTTGTCCGGTCCATACGCGGCCTTGAGCAACATCGTCGACTTGGTCTACAGACATATTACGTGATTGCCCCACTAAACCGATAAATCGCTGGTAACCATGTTCAATCCCCATCTGAAACGCTTGTGACGCGCCTTCTGAAAGGCCTGTGGTTAGGCCAACATCTGAAAACGGAGAGGTGCCAACGCCATCGGTATAGATCCCCAGCTTGTTCAACCCTTTTTCGAAGGTCGTAATAACACTGAAGATGCCAATCGATCCGGTCAAGGTCGTGGGTTGTGCGACGATGCGATCGGCACTCATTGAGATCCAGTAACCCCCAGAGGCCGCTAAACTAGACATCGAGACCACCACGGGTTTGCCGGCCTCTTTTAATGCATCAACTTCATTACGAATCACTTCTGACGCAAAAGCGCTGCCGCCAGGGCTGTCGACTCTGAGAACGACCGCTTTAACGTTACTGTCAGTGCGTGCTTGGCGTAGTAGAGCGGCTACAGTGTCACCACCGACAGTTCCGCGTGGCTGAGAGCCATCCATAATCGTTCCACTGGCGACCACCACAGCGATATCGTCACTGGCAAGATTAAGCTTTGGCACCATAGTGGTTTGATATTCGTAGTAATCGACATAGTTGTAACTGTCTTCGCCATTGCTGCCGAATACCTCAATAAGCTCTTTACGAACTTGCTGTCGTGTGGCGAGGGTGTCGACCAAACCGACATTCAGCGACAGTGCGGCTAAGTCGCCGTTATTCTGTTTTAGCAGCGTAAGGAACTCATCCATGTCGGGAGTGAGCGCGTCAGGTTGCAGCTGTCTGTTGGCAGCGACATCGTCGATGTAGGCGCCCCAAAGTTGACCTAGCCAGCGAGAAGCAGACTCTTTTGCTTCGTTTGACATATCGTCACGAACAAAGGGTTCGATCGCTGACTTGTAGGTGCCGACCCGAAAGACGTGAGTGTTGACGTCGAGGTTCTCTAATAAGGTTTTGTAGTACAGAGAGTAGGCGCTGTACCCTTTGAGCATCACGGCACCATCAGGCGCTAGGTAGATTTTGTCGGCGTAACTGGCGAGGTAGTACTGGCTTTGATTGTACATGTCACCGAGCGCGTAGATAGGCTTACCGCTGGCTTTAAACTCATTCAAGGCTTTAGCGATGTAGCGCAGTTTGGTTAGGTTAGTTTCTGGCATATCCCTAAGCGCTAAGACGATGCCACTAATTTTGTCATCTTGCTTAGCGTGGCGAATGGTTTCGACAATGTCGAACAACACGTTTTCTTTTGGCAAGTCTTGCCCAAACAGCGAGCCGGTAACCGAGTCCATCGGATTGACATAGCTTGATTGTTCGACAATCGGCCCTGACATATTGAGGATCAACGCTGATTTGGTTGGTACCGTGGGCACGGGGGTGTCGGCACTGGTATAGAGGAAATAGATAGCGGCGATACTCGCCAGAAAAACCAAATTGACGAGCGCGATACGGATAAAGGAGATGAGTTTCCACACTCCTTTGAACAGCATGCCGATAAACTTAAAAATATTTTTCATTGTGTCTCCGCTGCGTTGACCGCAGTTAAAGGCTTATTCGCTGTAAGACCTTACAAAATCAGATAACCACCATCCTACTTAAACTAGTATACCCAAACAACCGGAGATTGATCGGTGTTACAAAAATGTAAACAGTTGTTTGATTTTTGATTATATTGATTTTATTCTGGTCAGACCACGATAATAAAAGAGTTTAGTGATGTCTGCCATGTACCCAAATCTACTTAAACCATTGGACCTTGGATTTACTCAGCTACGCAACCGAGTGTTGATGGGGTCAATGCACACCGGTCTTGAAGAGCATAAAGAGGGGCTAGGAAAGCTGGCGGCTTTCTATGAAGAGCGCGCCAAAGGTGGTGTCGGCTTAATCGTCACAGGCGGTTTTTCTCCTAATTTACGCGGTCGCTTACACCCATTTAGTGCTGAATTTAGCAAGCCAAAACATGCTAAAGCGCACCAAGTGGTCACCCAAGCCGTACACAAACATGGCGGTAAGATCGCACTACAACTTTTGCACGCGGGGCGCTATGCGATGCACCCATTCGCGCAAAGTGCGTCGTCTATCAAGGCGCCGATTGCTCGTTTTGCCCCGAGTGAAATGAGTACCCGCCAGATTAACAACACCATCGAAGCGTTTGCCAACAGCGCGACTCTTGCGCAACAAGCGGGTTATGACGGCGTTGAAGTGATGGGCTCTGAAGGTTACTTACTCAATCAGTTTATTTGTAAGCGTACCAATACCCGTTACGACGAGTGGGGTGGCAGTTACGAAAACCGAATTCGTTTTCCGTTGCAAGTGGTCAAAGCCATTCGCCAAGCTGCAGGTAACGATTTTATTATCATCTTCCGTCTATCGATGCTCGACCTAGTCGAAGAAGGCAGCACGTTTGATGAAGTGGTGATGCTCGCCAAGGAGCTAGAAAAAGCGGGCGTGACCATCATCAACACCGGGATCGGCTGGCATGAGGCCCGTATTCCGACCATCGCGACCCAAGTGCCTCGCGGCGCGTTTACTTGGGTCACAGACAAAGTTCGTCCTCATGTCAATGTACCTATTGTCACTTGTAACCGAATCAACACTCCAGAAGAAGCCGAGAAAATCTTGGCCAGTGGTCAGGCAGATATGGTGTCAATGGCGCGTCCTTTCTTAGCTGATCCGCATTTCGTTGTTAAGGCAGAGCAGAACCAATCACAGATGATCAACACCTGTATTGGCTGTAACCAAGCGTGTCTGGATAATGTGTTTAAGGGCAAACGCGCTGGGTGTTTGGTTAACCCACTTGCATGCCGTGAAACAGAATTGGTGGTCACCCCTGCTGAGCTGAAGAAAAACATCGCAGTGGTCGGTGCTGGGCCAGCAGGTCTGGCGTGTGCGACGACACTGGCAGAGCGTGGTCATGATGTTGACCTGTTTGAGCGCAATGACCGTATCGGTGGCCAGTTCCGCTTAGCGATGCAGATTCCTGGCAAAGAGGAATTTAGAGAAACGATTCGTTACTTCGCCAATCGCATTGATGAAACTGGGGTGAAGTTGCACTTAGAAACCGAAGCTAACTATGACTTGCTCTCTGAGTACGATGAAGTCGTCATGGCATCTGGGGTTGAACCGCGTAAAGTCGATATTCCGGGCATGGATACACCCGAGAAAGTCGTCGACTATCAAACTTTAATTAAAGAGAAAACCTTTGTCGGTGACAAGGTAGCGATTGTTGGTGCTGGGGGCATTGGTGTCGATGTCGCGACCATGCTGACCGAACCGGCGGGCCACAACCTAGATGATTGGCTGCATGAGTGGGGCATCGATAAAGAGATTGCACATCCTGGTGGGCTCTATCCTTACCCAGACTCCGTCAGCGATAAGACGGTATGGGTGTTACAGCGCCGCAAAGGGCGTGTGGGTAAAGGACCAGGTAAAACGACTGGGTGGATTCACAAACGCACGTTGGAAAAACGCGGAGTCAATCTACTCGGCGGTGTTAGCTACGACAAGATAGATCCGCAAGGCTTGCATATTAGTATCGATAACAAACAGCAACTGCTGGAAGCCGACAAGGTGATTATCTGTGCTGGGCAAGAGTCAGTTCGACCGTTTGAAAGTCAGTGGCACTTACTGGGTGATAAGCTGCATGTCATCGGTGGCGCTGATTATGCCGGAGAGCTTGATGCGGTGCGCGCGATTAAGCAAGGTGTTGAATTAGCTGTCAAACTCTAGTCACTTGGCAAACAGAAAGGCCTCCAACTTGGAGGCCTTTTAAATGGAGGGCTGTTAAAGGATAACAGTCTTGTTGCCGTAGACAAATACATGATCGTTGAGCACTTTATTAAGCGCTTTGCTCAACACGTTTTTCTCCACATCTCGACCGGCTTGCGCCATATCTTGGGCACTGAAGTTGTGGTCAACCGGAATCACGTCTTGTTTAATAATCGGACCTTCATCGAGATCATTGGTCACGAAGTGGGCGGTCGCACCGATGATTTTCACCCCGCGTTCGTAAGCTTGCTGATACGGTTTGGCACCAATAAAGGCCGGCAAGAAGCTGTGGTGAATATTAATGATCTTGTGGTGATACTTCTCGACAAAAGAAGGTGTGAGCACGCGCATGTACTTGGCGAGAACTAAATAGTCGGCTTGGTATTGATCAATCACTTTGAGCATCTCTTTTTCGTGCTCTTCGCGATTGAGTCCCTCATGTGACACATGATGGTAAGGAATATCAAACCTTTCCGTTAGACTCTGTAACGTATCGTAGTTGCCTACCACGGCCGCGATTTCGACATCTAGGCTGCCGTCATAGTTCTTCATTAGAATATCGCCCAGACAGTGTGCTTCTTTTGTCACCAAAATAACGATGCGTTTACGGTCCGAACCTTTGAGCTTGCGCTTGGCACCTTGCGGTAACGCTTGATCGAGATCGGCCAGAAAGGTGTCATCGTTGAAGTAGCCTTCTAGTTCGGTACGCATAAAGAAGTGGCCACTGGTGTTATCAACAAACTCGTTGTTATGAATGATGTTGAGTTGATGTTTGTAACAGATGTTGGTGATCTTTGAAATCAGCCCAGGTGCGTCTGTACAGTGCGTCAGCAGTGTTTTCTTTTCCATTTAATTAAAACTTCCGTGAATTATTTTTTTCGTATGGTGAATTTTTTGGGGTAACCCGAACGGTGAGCTCACCCGCATTATTGAAGCTACAATTAAACTAATATCGAATTGGTTTCAACAAATAATCTGAGTTAACCGTTTGGCTCAGCGATTTGATTGAATTTTTGCCCTCTTTAGCGTGTTTCTAGGTGGTATTTATGGATAAAGAGCTATTAGCCCGTAAATTATATGGCGAGCGTGTCAGTGCGCTCACTGGTGGCAAGGCACTGGATGAAGATATTCTCGATCAAATGTGGGAAAGCAAAGCGTCTCCTAGCGAAGCCGCGCGCGCGATGACCGAAGTGGAGCAAGATGGCTTTTCAGGCCCTGCTTGGCTCAGTCGCTATCTCAATAAACGTTAACCTCCCGATTGACTGCGGCGCGAAAATCCTATTCGCGCCTCTCGTCGAAAGCTGCCATAATTAGCCCTTTCTTAGTCTCAACCTCTACCGTCTCATGATTTCAAAGACCTTTTCAGCGCAAGGCGCATTGGGTAAAGCCATCGCCGGTTTTCAACCTCGGCAAGCGCAAGTCGACATGGCAGAATCGGTCGCGAAAGCCATAAAAGAGCAAGCCCAAGTTGTCGTCGAGGCGGGGACCGGAACCGGAAAAACCTTTGCCTATCTTGTGCCAGCACTGCTCAGTGGTAAAAAAACCATCATTAGTACTGGTTCGAAGAACCTGCAAGAGCAGCTGTTCCATCGTGATTTGCCGCTGATGGCTGATGCGCTCGGCTTTTATGGCCAGGTTGCACTGCTCAAGGGCCGAGCCAACTATTTGTGCTTAGACAGGTTGAGCCGCCAGATGGTCGAGAGCCATCATCAAAGCGCGGATCCGAGCCTGCTCAGCCAATTGGTCAAAGTTCGTAGTTGGGTGTCTGAAACCAAAAGCGGT
The DNA here is from genome assembly GCA_038533895.1 of Pseudomonadota bacterium. Classification (GTDB taxonomy): domain Bacteria; phylum Pseudomonadota; class Gammaproteobacteria; order Enterobacterales; family Vibrionaceae; genus Vibrio. The sequence continues at coordinate 20,883 of JBCAXU010000030.1, forward strand.
GACTTGGGGGAGTGTGATGCGATTGCCGAAGACAGCCCTGTTATTCCCACCATTACGTCAACCAACGACAACTGCTTGGGCAAAGAGTGCCCCAGTTATCAAGATTGTTTTGTGCTAAAAGCGCGTAAAAAAGCCATGGATGCGGATGTGGTAGTGGTTAACCATCATCTATTTCTGGCCGATTTGGCCATCAAAGAGACTGGCTTTGGCGAACTGATCCCAGAAGCCGAAGTGTTTATTTTTGATGAGGCCCATCAACTGCCTGATATTGCTAGTCAGTATTTTGGTCAGTCTTTGTCGAGCCGTCAGATTCAAGAGCTCAGCAAAGACATCGAGATTGCTTATCGCACTGAAGCCAAAGATATGCGTCAGCTGCAAAAAGCGGGCGAGAAGTTGCTGCAAACCGCCATGGACCTGAGAATAGTATTAGGTGAACCTGGGTTTCGCGGTAATTGGCGAGAAGCGTTGACCTCACCCTCAATCGGGCGTGAACTGCGCAGACTTGAAGAAGCACTTGAGTTTGTCATTGAAGTACTCAAACTTGCGCTCGGACGCAGTCAACTGCTCGATAGTGCATTTGAACGTGCTAATACCATTAAGGCCCGACTAGACAGAGTGTGTGATATCTCGATCACGGGTTACTCTTATTGGTACGACACCACACCTAGGCATTTCAGCCTGCATATTACCCCGCTAAGTGTGGCAGACAAGTTTCATGAGCAGATAGAGCTGAAGCAGGGCGCTTGGATTTTTACTTCAGCGACCTTGGCCGTTAATAATGACTTTGGCCACTTTACTTCTCGGCTCGGGCTCAAGCCACAAGCGCAAATGTCGCTACCCAGTCCGTTTGACTATCAAAGCCAGGCGCGCTTGTGTGTGCCTAGATATTTACCCGAACCCAATAACCCGGGAATGGCCAATAAGCTGGTGTCCATGCTCAGTCCAGTGATTGAGAAAAACCAAGGACGCTGCTTCTTTCTATGTACTTCTCACTGCATGATGAAAGAGCTTGGTGAACGTTTTAGGCAGACACTGAGTGTTCCGGTGTTGATGCAAGGTGAAACCAGCAAGCAGAAAACGTTGGCAGAGTTTATGGAGCTGGGCAATGCGCTGCTGGTGGCTACAGGAGCGTTTTGGGAAGGGATCGATGTTAGAGGTGACGCGCTTAGCTGTGTTATCATCGACAAACTGCCTTTTACTGCGCCTGATGATCCCCTGCTGAAAGCTCGGATAGAAGATTGTCAGCTCAAAGGGGGGGATCCATTCGCTCAAGTCCAAATTCCTGATGCGGTGATCACCTTAAAACAGGGCGTTGGACGACTTATCCGCGATAAGAAAGACAAAGGCGCATTGATCATTTGTGACAATCGCTTGGTCACCCGCGAGTATGGCGGTGTTTTTTTGGCAAGTTTGCCACCGATACCACGCACCAGAGATTTAGCTGTGGTACAAGAATTCCTTGAACATTAATGACCCATCAAAAATTAGAGATACCAATGAGTGCAAAGATTCTTGCTCTAGATACGGCAACCGAAAACTGTTCGGTTGCGCTTTTGGTCAACGACAAAATCTATGTGCGCAGTGAAGTTGCGCCGCGTGACCATACCAAAAAAGTTCTACCTATGGTGGATGAAGTGCTTCAGGAGGCGGGATTAACGCTGACTGACTTGGATGCGCTGGCCTTTGGTCGCGGGCCGGGAAGTTTTACTGGTGTACGCATTGGCATTGGTATTGCACAAGGTTTAGCGTTCGGTGCGGATTTGCCTATGATTGGTATTTCGACGTTGGCCGCGATGGCACAAGGGGCATATCGTATGCACGGTGCAGAGCAGGTCGCAACTGCGATTGATGCGCGTATGAGTGAAGTTTATTGGGCTCGTTATGTGCGTCAAGAAGATGGCAGTTGGCATGTACGTGATGAAGAGTGTGTTACTCCACCTCTTTTAGTGGCGCAAAACAGCGAAGCCGATGCACTGTCTTGGTACCGAGCAGGGACAGGCTGGCAAGCCTATAGTGCAGAGCTGGAGGGCGTTGCATTCGAAACTCAGCCGAGTGAGGTCTTGTTTCCTGATGCGCAAGACATTGTCCAGCTCGCTAAGTTTGAGCTGCAAAAAGGCAATACAGTCTGTGTTGAAGAGGCGAGCCCTGTTTACTTACGCGATACCGTTGCGTGGAAAAAACTGCCAGGTCGCGAGTAGTACATTCTTTAACTAAAAGCGGATAGTATGGTTTCAATAAATGGATTGCCCGGTCCGGTTCCTGGCCCAAATCGCGCCAATAAGGCCAATAAGAACAAGCAGATCAATAAGTCGCAACAAAATGCAATCGTTAGTCAGCCGAGTAAGGTGGCGAATGCAGTTGCCCATTCTATCCGCCATGTCAACGAGTCCGATCTGCACAAAGCACAAGTGCAATACGACTTACCTGAAGGGCGTGGTCGCAAAGCGATGCAGGAGTATATGGATGTGCTCAATCAAGCCAAGCGCGATGAACTTTCCCAGATGCTCGGTGTCGATATTTACATCTAAACGAATAGTCTATAGTCCCATGCACAACACCTTGTTCCGCCTGTTACTGGCAGGCGCCAGTCTGATTCTATTAGCCGCATGCAGCACGATTCCGGATGCGCTGAAATCTGATAATCCTAATCTGATTACCGATTACTCTGTATGGCAAGCCGATACCGAAGTCGGCAACCAAGTTCGTTTAGGGGGCGTGGTGGCGAGTGTTGACAACCTACAGCAACGCACTCGGGTTGAAGTGGTCAACCTCCCTATAGGTTCATCGGGTAAACCGGATATCAAGCAAGAACCTAAAGGCCGTTTTGTCGCATACATCGATGGCTTTGCTGATCCTGTGGCACTGGCACCTGGTCGCCTGATTTCATTGATAGGCGATAGCCAAGGGCGTGAGCAAGGCTTAGTTGGACAATATGACTATGATTTCCCAGTGATGCATGCGACTGGATTCCATCTGTGGCGAATTGAAGAGCGGGTGATAGTGCATGAAACTAACAGCTACCTTGAGCCCTGTTTTGGTCTCCATTGTCGACGGTCTGGCTTTAGTAGCGCTCATGGCACGGTCATAAAAGAGGTAAAATGACGCCAGTTGAACATCATTACTCTTTGGGCGCAGGGCAGGTTGTCTCACTCGAGTACGGCAGCCCAGAATGTGGAACCAGTCTGCTCTTTCTTCATGGTTGGTTAGACAATGCGGCCAGTTTCAATACTGTGATGGCCGAGTTACACAAGCTTGCTCCCCATTTGCACCTTTGCGCAATCGATTTACCTGGGCATGGTCTATCAAGCCATAAAGATGACCTCAATTTCTATCCATTTCACGACTATATTGATGATGTTTACCAACTTTTGGCTAAGTTATCACCAAACAGACTGGTGTTAGTCGGGCATTCGCTTGGTGCTTTGATTGCAAGTTGTTATAGTGCCGCCTTTCCTGAGCAAGTCAGTGGACTGGTTCAGATAGAAGGATATGGACCGTTAGCAGAAAGTAGTGACCAATGTGTGTCTCGTTTGCGAGAGGGCGTATTAAGTCGCCAAAGAATCCGTCGTAAACCGGAGCGAACCATGAGCTCACTTCAAGAAGCGCTGCAACGGCGAGCCAAAGTGAACCAACTTGAGGCTGACTTGATTGCCCCTGTCGTTTTGCGAGGTATAGAGCAGCGCGAGATGGGGTGGCAGTGGCGCCATGACAACAAATTGCAAAGTCAGTCATTGTATCGAATGTCTTTTCAGCACGCTGAGACCATCCGCAAGCAGATACTTTGCCCGCAGTTGATCATACTGGGTCACGAGGGCTTCGACTATTTGCAGTCAATCGAAATGGATGGATCAAATACCACCCAAGTTGTCCAAGTCAATGGCGGCCATCACTGTCACTTACAGTCCCCTTCTAGAGTATCTAGCCTAATTTTTGGCTTAGTTAACAAAATTTAAACAAGTGTTTGAGTGTTCCGTGCTCAAAATGCCGCTCTGTGCTGTAATAGTCGAGTTTAAAAAATAGAGCTTTTCACGTCGATGACAGCCAGTTAATTTCGAGGAGTTTTACCGTGGATAAACCTTGGTTATCGCGTTATCCAAGTGATGTGCCTGAGCATATCAACCCAGATCAATACCCATCTTTAGTTGAGATGTTTGAACAGTCAGTACACAAGTACGCTGACCAGCCTGCATTTATGAATATGGGCTCGGTAATGACTTTCCGAAAACTGGAAGAGCGTAGTCGTGCCTTTGCTGCCTACTTGCAAAATGAACTCAAGTTGAAGAAAGGCGATCGCGTTGCGTTAATGATGCCGAACCTTCTTCAGTATCCAGTGGCCTTGTTTGGTGTGCTTCGTGCTGGCTTGATTGCGGTCAACGTGAATCCACTTTATACGCCACGTGAGTTAGAGCATCAGCTCAATGATGCCGACGCCACAGCAATTGTTATTGTCTCCAACTTTGCCAACACGCTTGAACAAATCGTCGACAACACGCCTGTCAAGCATGTGGTCTTGACCAGTCTTGGTCAGATGTTGCCGCGCGCCAAAGGTACCTTAGTGGACTTTGTGGTTAAGTATGTCAAAGGCATGGTACCTAAGTATGACCTTCCAGGGGCCATCTCTATGCGTCAGGCTTTGCACAAAGGACGACGCCTACAATATGTGAAGCCTTTTATGTCCGGCGACGATATCGCATTTCTGCAATACACTGGCGGAACAACTGGGGTGGCAAAAGGGGCTATCTTGACTCATCGCAACATGATTGCCAACGTTTTGCAAGCCAAGGGTGCCTACGGCCCGGTTTTGTCAGAAGGTCGAGAGCTGGTGGTAACGGCTTTGCCGCTGTATCACGTGTTTGCTTTGACAGTAAACTGTCTACTGTTTATCGAGATGGGAGGGCAAAACCTACTGATCACCAACCCACGAGATATTCCAGGCTTTGTCAAAGAACTACAAAAGTATCCGTTTACCGCTATCACAGGGGTGAATACGCTGTTTAATGCTTTGGTCAATAACGAAGACTTCCATGAGCTTAACTTCAGCAAGCTTAAACTGGCAGTTGGTGGTGGTATGGCCGTACAGCGGGCGGTGGCTGAGCAATGGAAAAAGACCACAGGTATCCATCTACTGGAAGGTTACGGTCTGACCGAATGTTCGCCGCTGGTAACGGGGAACCCTTATGATCTTACTGACTATACGGGCGCGATTGGTCTGCCTGTACCTTCGACCGAAGTGCGTATCGTCGATGATGAAGGGCAACCGCTAGCCAATACCGAGATAGGTGAGCTACAAGTGCGTGGTCCACAAGTGATGCAAGGTTATTGGCAGCGTCCTGAAGCGACCAAAGAGGTGATTAACGCAGAAGGTTGGTTGTCGACAGGGGACATCGTTAAGTTTGATGAGGAAGGCTTGATTCATATTGTTGACCGTAAAAAAGATATGATTCTAGTCTCTGGCTTTAATGTTTACCCGAACGAAATTGAAGATGTCGTCGCGCTACACGGAAAAGTGCTTGAAGTGGCGGCAATCGGACAAGAACATCCTGTTTCTGGTGAAGTGGTTAAAGTCTATGTGGTGAAACGCGATCCAAGCTTGACCAAAGATGAAATCATTGCCCACTGCCGTCAGCACCTAACAGGCTACAAAGTACCGAAATTGGTAGAGTTTAGGGAAGATTTGCCTAAAACCAACGTGGGTAAAATCTTGCGTCGTGTGCTTCGTGAAGAAAACGATGCCAACCTAGCGAAAGCAGAACAAGCTTAACCGAGTTCACTCAACAAGTGGATAGGATTAGTGATAGAATGCCGGCTAACCAGCCGGCATTTTTTTATGCTGCCCAAATCGCTCATAGTGAGAAGTTAGTGAATTATCAAATTATTACCGAATCTGAACAACTCGACGGTGTCATTGCCCGCGCTCGTCAAGCCGATGTCGTGATGCTGGATACAGAATTTGTCCGTACCCGTACTTACTATCCACAACTGGGTCTTATTCAGCTGTTTGATGGCCAAGAGCTCAGTTTGATTGACCCGACGGTCATTGAAGACATGAGCGCATTCAAGCAACTGCTGCAAGACACCTCAGTGCTTAAAGTCTTGCATGCATGCGGTGAAGATTTGGAAGTGTTTCACAATAGCTTTGGTTGTTTGCCGTATCCCATGGTAGACACTCAACTGATCGCGGCATTTCTCGGTCATGGCTTATCGACCGGTTTTGCTTCTTTGGTTGAAGAATACTTAGCTGTCGAGCTAGATAAGAGCGAATCAAGAACCGACTGGCTTGCCAGGCCGTTGTCGCAAAAGCAGTTAGAGTACGCCGCTGCAGACGTATACTACCTTGAACCTTTGTATCAGCAATTGTTTGAAAAAGTGACTCAAGCAGGATGGTGGCAGGCTGTTCAGCAGGAAAGTGACTTATTGGCGAGCAAGCGCATAAAAACCATCAATCCGGACATGGCTTACCTTGATATTAAAGGTGCATGGCAGCTCAAGCCTAGAGAGTTAGCGATTTTGAAACCGCTGGCTACCTGGCGCTTAAAAGAAGCGTTGCGTCGCGATCTCGCGCTTAACTTTGTTTTTAAAGAGAATGATCTGTTGACCATTGCCAAAAAAGGCATTCAAAACCGTCAGATGATGGAGCAAGAGGGGATGGACTTGCGTGCAGTACAGCGTCACAGTGCGCGAATTATTGCATTGGTAAAATCCGCTAAAATGACTGCGGTAGAAGATTACCCCGATAAGATTGAGCGTTTGATGGATCTGCCCGGGTACAAGCAGACCTTTAAAGTATTGAAAGATGAAGTGAAAAAAGCATCTCAAGCCAGCGGTCTAGCCACAGAGTTTTTGGCGTCGAAAAAGCAGCTTAATCAGCTCATCAGCTGGGTGTGGAAGAAAGATCGCGATCCAGCCAAACTTCCAGACATCATGCAAGGGTGGCGTTTGCCGCTGATGGGTGAAAAACTCAACAAATTGCTGTGATACCAAATAGCGTAAATATCTGAACACCTATTTATCCCGTTTGATATTATCCGATTTGGTATGGCAAAGAAACGAAAAAAGGGCTTCCGACTGGAAGCCCTTTTTTGTGTTTACGCGCTGATTAGCCGGCTAGTACGTCGGTCGCGACCTTGTAGCTTGGGTCTTCTTTAACGTTAATTTCGACTAAACTGCCTGCTTTATCTAGTAGCTTACGGCAGTCTTGGCTTAGATGGCGCAAGTGCAGTGTTTTACCTTGCGCGGTGTAGCGCTCAGCCAATGTTTCAATCGCTTCAATCGCAGAGTGATCGGTAACGCGAGAGTCAGCAAAATCAACAATGATGTCTTGTGGATCGCCGTGAGCGTCAAAAATCTCTAAGAAGTTGGCAACAGAGCCAAAGAACACTGGGCCATGAATTTTGTACTCTTTTGAACCTTCAGCATTGATACTTGTGTCGGCGTAGATATGCTTTGCGTGCTGCCATGCGAACATAAGTGCAGATGCAATAACACCGACAAATACCGCAATGGCAAGGTCAGTGAGTACGGTAACCACAGTGACCAACACAATAACAAAGAAATCTTGTTTTGGTACTCGGCGAGCCAGCTTGAACGTTGCCCATTCAAAGGTACCAATGACCACCATGAACATAACACCAACCAGTGCTGCCAGTGGGATCATCTCGATCAGAGAAGAAGCAAACAAGATAAACATCAGCAGAGCAACGGCGGCAACGATACCAGATAGACGTCCACGTCCACCTGAGTTTACGTTAATCATGGATTGACCAATCATTGCACAGCCGCCCATAGCGCCGAACACTGAACAGGTCATATTTGCCATACCTTGACCAATACACTCTCGGTTAGATTGGCCGCGCGTGTTGGTCATCTCATCAAGAACGGTCAACGTGAGTAGTGATTCAATCAGGCCGATTGCCGCCAAGATAATCGCATAAGGCAAAATAATCTGCAGAGTCTCGAGCGTTAGTGGCACCGCTGGGATAGAGAATGTTGGTAGTGAGCCTGCTAGGGTAGCCGCTTCATTACCAGACATAGTACGTAGGAAGTCGACCACAGTACGAGTTTCTAGATCCAGTCCAACGACAAGCGCGGTGACGGTAACAATCGCAACCAATGATGATGGGACAGCAGTCGTAAACTTAGGTAAGAAGTGAATAATGGCCATCGTTAGCGCTACGAGACCAAGCATCAACATCATTTGGTCTTGAGGCAGCCAGGTTAGCATGCCATTTATATCTGGTGCTTTGAATTGGCCTAGCTGAGCAAGGAAGATAACAATTGCCAAACCATTGACGAAACCTATCATCACCGGATGTGGAACAATACGGATAAATTTACCGAGCTTGAATAGACCAGCAGCGACTTGCAGCACACCTGCGAGTAATACTGCGGCAAACAAGTATTGTACTCCGTGCATGGCAACCAAGGAAACCATAACGACCGCCATCGCTCCCGTTGCGCCGGAAATCATACCAGGTCGACCACCAAAAATAGAGGTGACTAGACCAACGATGAATGCGGCGTAAAGACCAACCATTGGGTCGACACCAGCAACAAAAGCGAACGCGACGGCCTCAGGGACCAAAGCCAGCGCTACGGTAAGTCCTGAAAGAACGTCGTTCTTGACAGAGTGTTTAGAAAATTGAGGAAATTCGAACATATTTGCTCAGTTTGGCTAAGAGTTTAAAAGATTCCTGAATGATATTTAGTCGCCGGTGGGCAAAATGCAATGTAAAAGAGCAGAGACTAAATGTAACAATTCAGATTGAGTCGGCGCATGCTACCGAAAAGTGTGATTAAGTTCAAGATTGATACAGGTTTTGACCAATATTTGTGATGTATCAATGGCAGTAAAAACCTGTTGCTGGCTTATGTGATTCTAAAGTGGAGTAGATAAAAAAACAGCCCCTACATGGTAGGAGCTGTTTTCTATTGGGGACCAATTAGAACTGAGGTTTGGTCATGGTTGCGCCGGCTTGATTACGAGCCACTTGGCTACCCGCGCCACGAGGTTGGTAACGCTCAGCCTTAAGTGGGGCTGCGACAACTTTTATCTCGCGCATCTCAGTACTGCCAGGTGCCTTAGCCATAGGTGCAAAGGCATGCCCAGCACTTTTCGCTACAGCAATTTGAGGCTGCTCAACTGCAACAGGTGCAGGGTCAACAGTATCGCTAGCGGAGGTTGGCTCAACTTGTTGTTCAGCAGCGGCTGGGCTCTCAACTTGCGGCTCTGCAGGCTTAGCAGCAGGAGCGTCGTTAGTTTGAGGCTGTTCGATCACTTGCTGTTCGTTAAGCTCAACGGCTGGTTCTGTGATTACTGGCTGTTGTTCAACTTCTGCTACAGCTGGTGGATCACGACGAACAATCACTTTGCCCATTGCCATTTCTGGACAAGCAAAGCCACCTAGAACCACTGAAACTTGAGCCTCTGCTTTATTCACATTCGCTTTGTGCTTTGGTGCTGGCTTAGTAATGCCGTAACTTGGCATCACTTTACCCATCGCCATTTCTGGTGAAGCAACCCCACCTTTACGAAGACGGAATGGGTTAGGGCGACGGTCACGACCACGGCGACGACGTTGTCCGCTAGCACGTAGGTGGCGTGGCGAGCGACGATTGCGGCGCTGCTTAGGCTGTTCTTCAGCGTTCTCTGCTTCAGAATCTTGCGCTTTTTCTTCAACGGCTTCGGCCTTGGCTTCCACTGCTACTTGCTTCGCTTCTTCTTCCGCTTTGGCTTGCGCTACTTGATCTTTAACGCGAACTTGCTTCGAAAGCTTGCGACGCTGACGACGCTCTTTCACCTTAGCAGCTTTCTCTTCCACCCGTTCTTTGCGCGTATTTGGTTTGTCGTCTTGTTGCGCGTCTGCAGCGAGTTTTAGACCTTCTTCTGCAACCTTGCTTGCCTTAGTTTCGTCACGCTTATTACGGCGGTCCTGCTTAGGCTTACGGTTTTGTTGCTTACGGTCGTTTGACTTCGCTTCATTCGACGCTTCGTCTCGTGCACTCTTACGCTTGTTGTCGCGTTTGTTGTCGCGTTTGTCGTCACGATTTTCGTTGCGACTGTCGCGATTGTTGCGTCGGCGGTTGTCGTTGCGATTGCGACGGTTACGGTTGTTGCGATTGCCTTCGCGACGCTCTTTAGGCTTGTTGTCTTCTTGCTTCTCTTCAGTTTTTTCTGAAGAGCTAAACAAGAAGTTGCCTAGTGCTTTAAAGAAGCGACTAACCAAGCCTGGCTGTGGCACTTGCGCGGTGTCTGCCTTCTCTTTCGCTTTAGTCTCGACCGGTTTCGCGGCGACAGGAGCCGTTGGCGCTGGAGCTGATTGTGATGGAGCGGCGAACCCTTTCAGAGCAGGCTCTTCAATTTTTTTCGGTTTCGCTTCGTTGTCTGACGGCTCTTTGCCTTCAGCTTCTTTCATTGCCTCAATTTTTTGCGGCAATAGGTAAGAGAGAAGATCGAACTGCTCACCGTCACGAACGCGAATCACGTCGAAATGAGGCGTTTCCATTTCTGAGTTCGGGACAACTGTAATCTTAACTTCTTGAATGCGCTCAATATGATTCACTGAGCGGCGCTTTTCGTTAAGCAGGTAAGAGGCGATTGGCACAGGCACAACCGCAACCACTTGGGCGGTGTTGTCTTTGAGTGCTTCTTCTTCGATTAAACGCAATACAGAAAGGGCAAGCGATTCGTTGTCACGAACAACACCAGTACCTGTACAGCGTGGACAAATATGATGGCTGGCCTCAGCAAGCGATGGGCTTAAACGCTGACGCGACATTTCAAGAAGACCAAAACGAGAAATTCGGCCAATTTGAACGCGAGCGCGATCCATTCTTACAGAGTCACGCAAGCGATTTTCGACTTCGCGTTGGTGACGCACGGGTGTCATATCGATAAAGTCGATAACAACCAAACCACCTAGGTCACGCAGACGTAATTGACGAGCAATCTCTTCTGCCGCTTCCAAGTTGGTGTTGAGTGCCGTTTCTTCGATGTCGCCGCCTTTGGTTGCACGAGCGGAGTTGATGTCGATCGAGGTTAAGGCTTCTGTTGGGTCGATAACGATTGAACCGCCAGAAGGAAGACGGACTTCACGCTGGAAGGCTGACTCGATTTGGCTTTCGATTTGGTAGTGACTAAATAGTGGCACTTCACCGTCGTACTTCTTGACTCGGTTAACGAAGTCAGGGCGAACCAGACGGATATGATCAAGAGCACGCTCGTAAATCGTGTTGCTATCGATAAGGATCTCACCGATATCACGACGTAGGTAATCACGAATCGCACGAACGATGACGTTACTTTCTTGGTGAATCAAGAAAGGCGCTGCATTGGCGTCTGACGCTTGTTTGATCGCACCCCAATGGTTAATCAAAACGTTCAGATCCCACTCGAGTTCTTCTGCGCTCTTACCAACGCCAGCAGTTCGAACGATCAAGCCCATGCCTTGTGGCAGTTCAAGAGTGCTCAATGCCGCTTTGAGTTGAGTGCGTTCGTCCCCTTCGATACGGCGTGAAATACCGCCTGCACGAGGGTTGTTTGGCATCAGAACGAGGTAGCTACCCGCGAGAGAGATGAAAGTGGTTAGAGCTGCGCCCTTACTACCACGCTCTTCTTTTTCAACTTGTACGATAACTTCTTGACCTTCCTTGAGCACTTCTTTGATGCTTGGACGACCTTGGTAAGTGTAACCTTCGGGGAAGTATTCGCGGGCAATTTCTTTGAGGGGGAGGAAACCGTGTCTTTCTGCACCGTAGTCAACAAAAGCCGCTTCTAGGCTTGGTTCGATGCGTGTGATACGTCCTTTGTAGATATTTGCTTTCTTTGATTCGTGACCAGGGCTTTCGATATCCAAATCGTATAAGCGCTGACCATCAACCAAAGCAACACGCAACTCTTCTTTTTGAGTTGCGTTAATTAACATTCTTTTCATTGATAAATCTCGTTGTCATTCTTTATTTTTGATTCTTATCGTTGTTGTCGCTGTCATGGTGCCTGATCCCATGGCTTAATCTGTGCAGCCTCCCGGCTGGAGGGATGCTCTCGGGCACTTCAGTCTCACAAGCGATTCTCGTGTCGCTTGTGAGCCGCATTAGTGGCGGTAAACACTCAACATGATGAGCGATGAGTAGAACGATAAGAGTGTTAATTATGAAAATGTCTTACGCCGTTTGCTGCATTTTGTTAAATTAACGGGCTACTCAATTTCATGCTCTGATATGAGATGGTTTGTTTAAAATGCAACCAAATCATATATTGCAGGTGTGAACTATAGCAGCACCCACTAAACTCAGCAATCTGCTTTATAATAAAACGCTAAAAAAGCCGATTTTATTTTTCGTAAGTGACTGTTTTATAGATTTTATTTAGGGTGTTTTTGAGATTTGTAAGAAAATTGATGGATTTTTATTCGTAGCAGATTTGCAAACCATTCTTATCAGCCGATTTTCCAATTTGTTGCGCATAAAATGTGATTGTGCGCACTTTTGAGTGTTAGAATAAACGCATGAGTGAAATTAGAACAAAAGTCCAGTTTGTCGATATTGACGATGATATGGCGGGTCAGCGTATTGATAATTTCTTACGCAACCAATTGAAAAGCATCCCGAAAAGTATGGTTTACCGAATTTTGCGTAAAGGTGAAGTTCGCGTAAACAAGAAACGGGTTAAAGCAGAATACAAACTGAAAGCGGGCGATCTAGTCAGAATTCCACCGGTGACGATTGAAGAAAAAGCAGACGAAGTCGCCCCAAGCACTAAGCTTAATAAAGTTGCGGAGCTTGAGCATATGATCATCTATGAAGATGAGCATATGCTGATTCTAAACAAGCCGTCCGGCACCGCCGTACATGGTGGTAGTGGACTCAAATTTGGTGCGATCGAAGCCCTGCGTGCATTGCGTCCCCAAGCACGATTCCTGGAGTTAGTTC
>JBCAXU010000031.1:0-33440 GCA_038533895.1 Pseudomonadota bacterium
TGAGCGTGAGGTGCCATTTACTCGTGAAGTATGGATTGAGCGCGAAGATTTCCGTGAAGAAGCGAACAAAAAGTACAAGCGTTTAGTGCTTGGTAAAGAAGTTCGTTTACGTGGTGCGTATGTGATTAAAGCTGAGCGTATTGAGAAAGATGACGCTGGCAATATCACCACGATTTTCTGTAGTTACGATCCAGACACACTGGGCAAAAACCCAGCTGATGATCGTAAAGTTAAGGGCGTGATTCATTGGGTATCGGCTGACAAAGGTTTACCTGCGGAAATTCGCTTGTACGACCGTTTGTTCACTGTTCCAAACCCAGCAGCAGCAGATAACTTCGCAGAAACTATTAACCCTGAGTCGCTGGTGACAGTGAATGGTTTTGTTGAGCCGAGTTTAGCGAGCGCGCCTGCAGAAAAAGGTTATCAGTTCGAGCGCATGGGTTACTTCTGTGCTGATGTTAAAGATTCAAAGCCGGAGGCATTGGTCTTCAACCGCACTGTGGGTCTGCGCGATACTTGGGCCAAGATCGAATCTAAATAATCTTGCTCATTAATACTAAAATGCCAGCAAAAGCTGGCATTTTTTTGCTCGATGAAAGCGTGATAACTCAATCAATAAAGGCGCTCAGTGAGCGCCTTTAAGTTATTTCGGTTTATGTGCATTCGGGTCGTCTTTACAACTTCCATCGCTGCATTTGCCATATAAGTACAAGCTGTGGTTTGTCAGTGTGACGTTGTACTTAGCGGCGATCTCTTTCTGGCGCTCTTCAATCAGGTCATCAGAAAACTCGATGACTTCACCACAATCGAGGCAGACCAAATGGTCGTGATGGTGTTGAGTTGACAGTTCAAAGACTGATTTACCACCTTCGAAGTGATGGCGTGTTACGATACCTGCATCATCAAATTGGTTTAATACTCGGTACACGGTAGCAAGACCGATCTCTTCTCCTAGATCAATCAGCTTCTTATATAAATCTTCAGCGCTAATATGTTGGCATTCTGGCTGCTGTAGTACTTCTAAAATCTTCAGTCTAGGTAGAGTGACCTTAAGACCAGCATCCTTGAGCGCTTGGTTGTTGTCTGACATATACTTTCCTGTTGATGATCTGCAGTAATTAACAGAATTCAATATTCCTATCATTATAGGGTAGTCGCCTCTAACAATAAACCACGAACTTCAAGGGGTTACTACTCTTTTTTTATAAACTAGTGTGACATCACTGATATACGACATCGGACCAGTTACAATTGTGCAACATTTACAAAGTGATGGTTAGGGATCAAGGATGCACAAGTCATTGGCTAAAATCTATAAACCTGGTTTGGTGAAATTTGCGCTCAATATATGGCCGCCGTTTTGGGGCGCAGGAATAAAAATCCTTTCTATTAGTGACGATTTCCGTGAGGTCAAGATGAGGCTAAAGCTGAGATGGTGGAATAAAAACGCCAACCGAACTCAATACGGTGGCAGTATCTTTTCATTAACGGATCCCACCTATTCACTGATGTTGATGGGGATTCTAGGCGAGCGCTACTATGTGTGGGACAAAGAGGCGAGTATTAACTTTATAAAGCCCGGTCAGAGTGACCTGTTTGCCGAGTTCTGCGTCACCGACGATCAACTGCAAAGCATACTTTCACAAACTGCAGAAGGCGATAAGTGCTTCCCTGAGTTCGTTATCTATGTCAAAGATAGCCAAGGGCAAGTCGTTTCTGAAGTGCAACGTAAGCTTTATGTGCGTAAAAAGCCTCAGTTCAGAGATGAAGAAGAGCAGCAAACGGCATAAAAAAACCTCCCATTTGGGAGGTTTCGATGTCGGATATGATTAGCCTTCTAACTCGGCAAGGCACATCTCATCATAAATCTGCTTACACCAGTTAGTGACGCGCTCTTCAGTCAACTCTGGTTGGCGATCTTCGTCGATACATAGACCAACAAACTGGCTGTCATCACCCTCAACCAGACCTTTAGACGCTTCAAACTCGTAACCTTCGGTTGAAGTGTAACCAAGGATAGTGCCGCCTTTCGCTTCAACGATATCGCGCACAGTACCCATCGCATCACAGAAGTACTCGGCATAATCTTCTTGGTCACCACAGCCAAAAATAGCGACTAGTTTGGTCGAGAAATCGATTTGCTCTAGTTCTGGGAAAAAGTCGTCCCAGTCACATTGTGCTTCACCGTAGTACCAAGTAGGGATACCAAGCAGCAAGAGATCAAAGTTGTCGATATCTTCTTTGCTACTCTTCGCTATATCTTGAACGTGAACCAGTTGTTTACCTAGTTGCTTTTGAATCATCTTTGCTACAGCTTCAGTGTTACCTGTATCGCTACCAAAGAAGATGCCTACACTTGCCATAGATTCGTTACCTTTCTTCAATTATGTTGTGGCTTGGCTATTCAGCCAATACCACCACCTTCCCAGCTCAACTGGATGATGCCTTTAGCAATAAAACCAGCGCAGCCAAGGAACAGGACTAACCATACAATGCGGCGACCGAAAGGGGGGACATTTCCCGCTTTTAATACATCTTTTATCGCCATACCTATTAGAAAAAAGATAGACGCAAAAAGTAGATCGAGACCAATAGACTCGAGCATGTTCATGTAGTCGTAAAGCATGGAATCCCTTTGTGCCAAATTACTTGCGCCGAACTATACCATTGTTGCTGGATAAAGTTAACGGCTTGAACGCATCAGAGCGCTCATTCTGTTTTACGCAATAAATTTACGAATCGCTCGAAGAACTTCAGCCGGCTTTTCAGCATGCAGCCAGTGTCCGGTATTGGCGATAACGTGGGCTTTAGCGCGCAAAAACTGCTTTTGCACCTCGGGCTGATGTTGCGCGGTGAGGTAGTCGGAATCGCCCCCTTTAATAAAGAGGGTTTCAATTTGGGTTGGACTGATTGGCTCCCAACCCAGGATGTGCCAATAGTTGTCTGCCAAGCTAGCAACATTAAAACGCCACGCCAGATGTTCCTCTACCTTGTACATGGATTTACTGAGAAATTGGCGAACGCCATCAAGTTCGATATGTTCAGCGAGCAAAGTGAGAGCGTGTTTACGAGTGGACGGTTTGTGTTCGATCACTGCTTGTAAACCTTTAAACACGTTATCATGTCGGCTTTGGTTGTATTTGACTGGTGCCATGTCAAGGACTAACAATTTGCTGATTCTGGCTGCGGCGATGTCGGCGAGCTTCATCGCTACTTTGCCACCCATAGAGTGACCGATGACAATGGCATCATTGACGTCGAGGTGCTCGAGTAGTTGCTGAACATCATTCGCCATCACCAGATAGTTATGCTCATCGCTGTGGAACGACTCGCCGTGATTGCGTAAATCGACACTAATGACACGATGGTCAGTTTTAAGATCTCTCGCCAACAGGCCGAGGTTATCTAAATTGCCAAATAATCCGTGGAGCAAAATAACTGAGCGGCCTTGCCCCTCGTCTTTGTAGTTGAGCAGTTGTGACATTTTTATTTATTCGTAACAGGTTAACCGTAGAGTCTGTGTAAAGATCTCGCTATAATCCCCAAGAGTTTAAACATAGAGATTGTGAAAAGCGAATGAAAACAATTGAGGTTGATGAGGATCTATACCGTTACATCGCAAGTCAAACCCAGCATATTGGTGAAAGTGCGTCAGACATTTTGCGTCGTCTATTGATGACAGATGCGTCTGCGCCTATCGCTCAGCAGCCGGCTGTGACGCAAGCTAAGGGTATAGTAGTCAGTAAAGATGCAATTATGGAAGATAAGGTGGATGGCGTTAAAGCAATGCGTTCACTGCTGATCTCTGACGAGTTTGCGGGTTTGAAGAAAGCGATCGATCGCTTCATGCTCGTTCTATCGACTTTGCACCGAATCGACCCAGCTAGCTTTTCTGAAGCCACTCAAGTGAAAGGTCGCAAACGCGTCTACTTTGCTGACAATGAGCAAACTCTGCTTGCCAGTGGTAACACGACGAAACCAAAAGCCATTCCTGGTTCTCCGTTTTGGGTTATTACCAACAACAACACCAGCCGCAAAAGACAGATGGTTGAGCAGTTGATGACAAGAATGAACTTCCCTGCGGATTTGATTGAGAAAGTCACTCACTCAATTTAAAGAATTCTGATTGAAACCTCATAATGCGTCATTTAGTTGCCGTATTATGAGGTTTTTTGTTTTTGTAGTTTATAGAAAGGATGTCAACATGGCGATGCACCCACGAGCGGGACAAAAAGCTCAGCAACAAGACCTTCACAATATTCCAGCACTAGTCGCTAACTATTTTCTTCTCCAGCCTGACCCAAAAAATCCAGCACACAAAGTTGAATTCGGCACTTCCGGTCATCGTGGAACAGCGGATAAAATCACTTTCAATGAAAATCACATTCTAGCGATCGCGCAGGCGGTAGCAGAAGTTCGCGCAGAAAAAGGGACAGTTGGGCCGCTGTTTGTCGGTAAAGATACCCATGCATTGTCTGAACCCGCGTTTTCTACTGTAGTAGAAGTGTTGATCGCCAATGGCGTGCAAGTGATTGTGCAGCAGCATAATGGTTACACACCGACTCCGGGTATTTCGCATGCTATTTTGACCTACAATCAAGCGCATGAGGCAAAAGCCGATGGCATCGTGATTACGCCATCGCATAACCCACCGCAAGATGGCGGTATTAAATACAACCCGACTCATGGTGGTCCAGCCGAGGGTGAACTGACTAAGGCTATTCAAGATCGCGCCAATGCTTTAATTGCTGAAGGTATGCAGGGAGTGAAACGCATTCCGTTAGCAGAGGCTAAAGCGTCTGAGTTATTCGTAGAAACCGATCTGGTTAAGCCGTATATCGATGATCTGGTGAATGTCATCGATATCGAGGCGATTCAGAAAGCTAAGCTGAAGATCGGCGTCGACCCATTAGGGGGGAGCGGCATTGATTACTGGCGTCAGATCGCCAAGACTTACAATCTAGACCTCACTCTAGTCAGTGAAGCTATCGATCCTTCTTTCCAGTTTATGTCTTTAGACAAAGATGGTGTCGTACGTATGGACTGCTCTTCGCCATACGCAATGGCCGGGTTATTGGCGCTGAAAGACGAGTACGACTTAGCGTTTGGTAATGATCCTGATTACGATCGCCACGGTATTGTTACGCCGAAAGGATTAATGAACCCGAACCACTTCTTAGCTGTGTGTATTGATTACCTATATCGTCATCGCGAGGGTTGGAGTAAAGACGTTGCAGTAGGTAAAACACTCGTGTCTAGCGCCCTGATTGACCGTGTGGTCGCGGATCTAGGCCGTGAATTGTGTGAAGTGCCAGTAGGCTTTAAGTGGTTTGTTGATGGTCTTTATCAAGGTAAGTTCGGCTTTGGTGGTGAAGAGTCGGCGGGCGCTTCGTTCCTCCGCAAAGATGGTACGCCTTGGTCAACGGACAAAGATGGCATCATCTTATGTCTGCTCGCCGCGGAAATCACAGCGGTAACCGGCAAGAACCCACAAGAATATTACGAAGAGCTAGCGGCAAAACACGGTGCGTCGGAGTACAACCGTATTCAAGCTGTGGCAAATGGTCCGCAAAAAGCGGTGCTGTCTAAGTTGTCTGCTGAAATGGTAACGGCAGAGACCCTTGCTGGAGATGCCATTACTGCGCGCTTAACTCATGCCCCAGGTAATGGCGCTGCGATTGGCGGTTTGAAAGTGACCACTGAAAATGGCTGGTTTGCTGCGCGTCCATCGGGGACTGAAGATATCTACAAAATCTACTGTGAGAGCTTCAAAGGCGCCGAGCACCTAAAGCAAATTGAAGCTGAAGCACAAGAGATCGTAAATCAGGTATTTGCTAACGCAGGCCTGTAGTTTATGCGATGAACTGTTTTATTTAGGGCTGACAATTGTCAGCCCTTTTTTATACCTTTTAATTTGGCCAACTATCAGGCACAACAAACCAAAATTGACCTTGGCGCGTTTGAGCATGAACAAATCGCCCTTGTGGTTTTTCTAACGGCTGGTTGAATTCGGTAATGCCCGTTGCCCAGCAAGCTTTATCCAACTCGAAGAGTTCCTCTTCAATTTGTTCCCACTGACTTTGATAACACCAATAACCTGTAATTTGGCTAGCGTTGAGAGTGAAACCTAAGCATTCGCTGGGTACCGTTTCTTGAGTAAATGGGTTGGTGTATAAGCGCCCTTGTAACAACAGATGTTCGGATAAGTTATCCAGATGCGGATATTGATGTTTAAACGGTTCTGAAGCACTCATCTTTAGTTGGTGGTTGAGCATTCTCGCCAGTTTTTTATCTAGCTGATCATGAGCGTTGGGACCAAACCATGTGCCTTGATGGAGCAGGTAGAATTTGATCGCGACTTCCCAATGTTCAAGTTGATTGGATTGATGATTCTTGAGGATAAGGTCGATCGCGCCGAGAGTTTGTCCGTTATCGTGATTGATTTGCGCTTCATCGAGTATGATGGAATAGCGCCCACTCTGCTGGAGTAACTCAGTACACAAATGCTGGTAAAGAAACCCCAGTCTTGGGTTGCCAGTGTATTCGCTGTTTAGTAACGGTTTCACGTCGATGTCTTCGAGTGAGACGAACGGTGGAGTCAGCTCAAAAAGTGACGGCGAATTGGCAATCCATGTATAAAAGCGTTGCAACTGATTCATCTTAAACCCTGATTGTTGGCATCTTGCCGTAAACGTCTTGTTCTATTGTAACCATTTCTGATTGCATCTAGCATCACTCATATCGTTCGAATACACTGGGTGAATGGTGAAGTAAGCGGAAGTCAGAATGAATAATTTACAACTAGAAAAAGTACTAAACGAGCTATTGTCTCCTCAATTGATTAAAGATTATTCGCCGAACGGGCTGCAGGTTGAAGGCAAAGCGGAGATCAAACGAGTCGTAACAGGGGTCACGGCTTCGCAAGCATTGATCGACAAAGCGGTAGAGTTAAATGCCGACGCTTTGTTGGTTCACCATGGTTACTTTTGGAAGGGTGAGCCAGAGCCAATTCGAGGGATGAAAGGAAAGCGAATTCGCACTTTGATCAAAAATGACATCAACCTCTATGGCTACCACTTACCTCTTGATATTCACCCACAGTTGGGCAACAACGCCGAACTGGCTCGTCTGTTAGAAATAGAAGTGGAAGGCGGTTTAGAAGGGAATCTGCAGTCTGTTGCTATGTATGGTCGTTTAAAGCAGTCGCTAAGTGGTAAAGAGTTTGCCGATAGAATTAACCAAGTGCTTAACCGAGCTCCGTTACATATCGCACCTGAAGATGGCGATAGAATCATCGAAACCGTGGGTTGGTGTACAGGTGGTGGACAAGACTTCATAGAGTTGGCGGTTGCTAACGGTTTAGATGCGTTTATTTCTGGGGAGATCTCGGAGCGTACTACCTATACCGCGCGTGAAATGGGCATCCATTATTTCTCTGCGGGTCATCATGCGACAGAACGTTATGGGGTAAAAGCGTTAGGCGAGTGGCTCGCACGCGAGCATGGATTAGACGTGACGTTTATCGATATCGACAATCCGGTTTAATCTAGTTAGAAAAGAAAAAGGTTGGCGCTTGGCCAACCTTTTTTTATAGCTTCGATATCACTAAACGAAAGTGATTACTCGCGTTCATGCATTGGTGAGAATTCGCGTTGAACTTCACCTGTGTATAGCTGGCGAGGACGACCAATACGGTTTAGTGGGTCGCTGTGCATTTCGTTCCAGTGCGCGATCCAGCCGATAGTGCGAGATAGGGCAAAGATAACTGTGAACATAGAGACAGGAATACCAATCGCTTTCAAAATGATACCTGAGTAGAAGTCTACGTTCGGGTAGAGTTTCTTAGACACGAAGTATTCGTCTGACAATGCAATACGCTCAAGCTCCATAGCAACGTCCAACAGTGGATCTTGGATGTTGAGCTCTTTAAGTACATCGTGACAAGTTTCACGCATAACTGTCGCACGTGGGTCGTAGTTCTTGTAGACGCGGTGACCAAAGCCCATTAGGCGGAATGGGTCATCTTTGTCTTTTGCACGCTCGATGTATTCTGGGATGTTTTCAACACTGCCGATCTCTTCAAGCATCTTCAAACAGGCTTCGTTGGCACCACCATGCGCTGGTCCCCAAAGCGATGCGATACCTGCTGCAATACATGCAAATGGGTTGGCACCAGAAGAGCCTGCGAGGCGCACTGTCGAAGTTGACGCATTTTGCTCGTGATCGGCATGCAGGGTGAAAATCTTATCCATCGCGCGAGCGACAACCGGATTGACCGCATACTCTTCACATGGGTTAGCAAACATCATGTGCAGGAAGTTTTCTGCGTAGCTCAGGTCGTTTCTTGGGTAGATAAACGGCTGACCAATTGAGTATTTGTAACACATCGCTGCTAGAGTCGGCATTTTCGACAGCAGTCGATAAGCGGTGATCTCGCGATGGGTGTCGTTATTAATGTCGAGTGAATCGTGATAGAACGCGGCTAATGCGCCAACCACACCACACATTACGGCCATTGGGTGAGCATCACGACGGAAGCCGTGGAAGAAGCTTGCAATTTGCTCATGGACCATAGTGTGACGAGTAACGGTAGTTTTGAATTGCTCGTATTGTTCACGCGTTGGGGCTTCACCGTAAAGAAGAATGTAACAGACTTCTAAGTAATCAGCGTTATTCGCTAGCTGATCAATGGGGTAACCGCGGTGCAAAAGAATGCCCTTGCCACCGTCGATGTAGGTGATTTGAGATTCACAGGATGCAGTGGCAAGAAAACCTGGGTCAAAAGTGAAGTATCCGTTTGCTCCCAGTTTACGAACGTCAATTACAGGGGTACCAAGTGCACCTTCCATAATCGGCAGCTCGATAGGCGCTTGACCTTCAACATGAAGGGTAGCTTTCTTATCTGCCATAACAATCTCCTTTGTTTATTATTAATCCGTCCAGGATGTTTGTGTGACATTTTTGTACGTGTGTTCGTTATTAAAGTCAATTTTTCTCCTCTGATGTGTGCACTTGTTATGGTTTTTTGAACGTATAAGGTTAAAAATCTGGTCTGTGTAGCAAAAATTGTTACACCAATTGTATTAGAATGTTGCCAGCCGTATAGTGGCGCAGTAAATTTTGGTGAAAACCTTATAAATTCAAGGCTTGAAACAAATGTGAGGTGAAGTTTTAATCCTTGTTGTTAACAATTGTTTTACAAAATACTTAGTCAATTGTTGCAAGTAGTTGTTAAATAGATGTTAACTTTTGTAGGTTTGCAATCAAAATTCGTTCATAACTATAAATGCTCAATGGAGCTGAGTGAGCAAGCCCGTGAAAGAAAGAAAGTCAAGACCTGTTAATTTAGATTTACAGACCATTCGCTTTCCGATCACTGCAATCGCATCAATCTTACACCGTGTATCGGGGGTAATTACGTTTGTTGCTGTCGGAATTCTGCTTTGGTTGCTATCCATTTCGTTATCGTCCCCAGTCGGTTACGCGCAAGCGGTCGACATTGTTGATGGCTTCTTCGTGAAGTTCATTCTATGGGGCATCCTAACGGCGTTGGCCTATCACATTGCTGGTGGTATCCGTCATCTTCTGATGGATATGGGTCATTTTGAAGAGCTGGAATCTGGTGCAATGAGCGCTAAGGTTGCATTCGCAGCGACAGCCGTTCTGTCTTTGTTGGCGGGGGTAATGGTATGGTAAAACACATTTCATCTTTTGGTCGTAATGGTGTCCACGATTTCCTATTGATTCGTGCAACCGCCATCATTATGACGCTTTACACTATATACTTGGTGAGCTTCTGTGCTTTCACCGACATCTCTTACGTATCTTGGACCCAGTTCTTCGGTGGCACGTTTACTAAAGTGTTCACTATGCTTGCGCTTGTCTCAGTGCTTATTCATGCCTGGATTGGTTTGTGGCAAGTCCTGACTGACTACATTAAGTGCGCCAAGCTTCGTGGTGGCCTTCAGCTAGGTGTTATTGCTGTGCTTTTGGGTTACTTCTTCTCTGGTCTATTTATTTTGTGGGGTGCGTAAGTGTCTATTCCTGTTCGTGAATTTGATGCCGTTGTAATCGGCGCTGGTGGTGCAGGCATGCGCGCTGCACTACAAATCTCTGAGCAAGGCCTATCTTGTGCTTTGCTGTCTAAAGTGTTCCCAACTCGTTCTCACACCGTGTCTGCTCAAGGTGGTATTACCGTTGCTCTTGGTAACTCGCACAAAGACAATTGGCAATGGCACATGTACGATACCGTTAAAGGTTCTGACTACATCGGTGACCAGAACGCGATCGAATACATGTGTAAAAACGGTCCTGAATCAGTCATTGAGCTTGAGAAAATGGGTCTACCGTTTTCTCGCTTTGATAATGGCTCGATTTATCAACGTCCGTTCGGTGGTCAATCGAAAGAGTTCGGTGGTGAGCAAGCCGCACGTACTGCCGCTGCTGCTGACCGTACTGGCCACGCACTACTTCACACGCTTTACCAACAAAACGTTAAGCACAAGACAACCATCTTCTCTGAATGGTACGCACTGGATTTGGTGAAGAACCAAGATGGCGCGATCATGGGCTGTACGGCAATTTGTATGGAAACAGGTGAAATCTGTTACTTCAAATCGAAAGCAACCATCCTAGCAACAGGTGGTGCAGGTCGTATCTACGCTTCAACCACAAACGCACACATCAACACCGGTGACGGTGTGGGCATGGCTCTGCGTGCTGGCGTTCCAATGCAAGATATGGAAATGTGGCAGTTCCACCCAACCGGTATCGCTGGCGCGGGTGTACTAGTCACAGAAGGCTGTCGTGGTGAAGGTGGTTACCTATTGAACAAAGACGGCGAGCGCTTTATGGAGCGTTACGCACCGAATGCCAAAGACCTTGCTGGCCGTGATGTCGTTGCACGTTCAATGATGATCGAAATCCGTGAAGGGCGTGGTTGTGACGGCCCATGGGGTCCACATATCAAGCTTAAACTCGATCACTTAGGTAAAGATGTTCTTGAGTCTCGTCTGCCGGGTATCTGTGAGCTTTCTCGTACGTTTGCACACGTTGACCCAGTCAAAGAGCCAATTCCTGTTATCCCAACCTGTCACTACATGATGGGCGGCGTCCCAACTCAGGTATCTGGTCAAGCGATCAAACAATTGGCAGACGGTAGTGAAGCGGAAGTTCAAGGCCTATTTGCTTGTGGTGAAATCGCATCTGTATCGGTACATGGTGCTAACCGCCTTGGTGGTAACTCACTGCTCGACTTGGTGGTGTTTGGCCGTGCGACAGGCTTGCACCTTGGTGAGACGTTGGCAGCGCAAGTTGAAGCTCGCCCTGCAACTGAATCTGATATTGAAGCCTCATTGGCTCGCACCATGCGCTGGGAAAATAGCACTAGCGGTGAAGACCCAGTAGAAATCCGTAAAGATCTTCAGCGTTGTATGCAAAACAGTTTCTCGGTATTCCGCGAAGGCGATGCGATGGCGACAGGTTTGGAAGAGTTGAAAGTCATCCGTGAGCGTCTCCAACAGGCACACCTTGCGGACAAATCTTCTGAGTTCAATACCCAGCGCATTGAGTGCTTGGAGTTGGACAACTTGATGGAAACGGCGTTCTCGACAGCAGTTGCGGCTAACTACCGTACCGAAAGTCGTGGTGCTCATGCTCGCTTTGACTACCCAGAGCGTGACGATGAGAACTGGCTATGCCACTCGATTTACAATCCGGAAACTGAAGCGATGAGCAAGCGTGATGTCAACATGACGCCAGTGCACCGTGAAGCATTCCCGCCGAAAGTACGTACATACTAGGGGAGGACTAAACTATGAAACTAAACTTCTCTTTGTACCGTTACAATCCGGATGTTGATAGCAAGCCATACATGAAAGACTACACACTTGAGGTGGATGAAGGGTCAGACATGATGGTGTTAGACGCGCTAATTTTGCTCAAAGAGCAAGACCCAACGATTTCATTCCGACGCTCATGTCGTGAGGGTGTTTGTGGCTCAGACGGCCTAAACATGAACGGAAAAAATGGTTTGGCGTGTATTACTCCGCTATCGGCGCTGACCGGTGACAAGATTGTTATCCGTCCATTGCCTGGTCTGCCAGTGGTTCGCGATCTTATCGTCGACATGACACAGTTCTACGATAACTATGCGAAAGTTAAGCCTTTCTTGATTGATGATGGCGCTTTGCCACCTTCTCGCGAGAACTTACAATCGCCAGAAGACCGTGCGCATTTAGATGGTCTTTATGAATGTATCATGTGTGCATGTTGTACAACATCGTGTCCATCATTCTGGTGGAACCCAGACAAATTTATCGGTCCTGCAGGTCTACTCGCTGCTTATCGCTGGTTAATAGATAGCCGCGACACTGCAACAGACGAACGCTTGTCAAATCTTGATGACGCATTTAGCGTTTTCCGTTGCCACGGCATCATGAATTGTGTAAGTGTCTGTCCTAAGGGACTAAATCCGACTAAAGCGATCGGTCATATCAAGACGATGTTGGTTAATCGCTCGGTGTAATGACTTATCACCTTATTAGGCAGCAGCGGTAAACCTGCTTTACCGCTCAGTCTAGTGCTACAGGTGGAGTTATAGAATAGAAAATTGCCGGCCCATATTGGGTCGGCTCTTAATAGCTCGGCGAAAGACCGCAGCAAACGTGAAAACTACTGGTTAAGGGAAAATATGCACAACGGCGTGATGAAGGCGTGGCTCGAGTCTTCACACTTGGCTGGCACCAATGCAACGTATGTAGAGGACCTCTACGAACTTTATCTAAGTGATCCCGATCTGGTAAGTGAGGAGTGGAAACGTGTTTTTGAGGGCTTACCTAAGCCATCAGATGAGGTAGTTGAACAGCCTCATTCGCGTGTCCGTGACTACTTCCGACGACTCGCTCAAGAAACGAAGCATTACAATGTCCAAGTTAGTGATCCAGATGTCGACGCTAAACAGGTAAAAGTACTTCAGTTAATCAATGCTTACCGCTTTCGTGGTCATGAAGCGGCACAGCTTGACCCTCTAGGCCTATGGCAACGTCCTCAAGTGGCGGAGCTAGATCCTACATTCCACAATCTCACTCAAGACGATCTTGAAGAAACTTTCAATGTTGGTTCATTTGCGATTGGCAAAGAAACCATGAAACTGAAAGATATTCACTCTTCACTACAAAAAATCTACTGTGGCTCTATCGGTGCTGAATACATGCACATGACAGATACTGAACAGAAACGTTGGATTCAACAACGTCTCGAGTCAGTTGTCGGTCAGCCGTCGTTCAGTAAAGAAGAAAAACGAGAATTCCTAGAAGAGTTAACCGCAGCAGAAGGTCTTGAGCGTTATCTCGGAGCGAAATTCCCGGGTGCGAAGCGTTTCTCATTGGAAGGCGGTGACGCACTGATCCCAATGACGAAAGAGTTGATTCGCCATGCTGGTAAAAGCGGTATGCGCGAAGTTGTTATTGGTATGGCACACCGTGGCCGTCTGAACATGCTGGTCAACGTACTCGGTAAGAAGCCTCAAGATTTATTCGATGAGTTTGCTGGTAAACATGACGAAACCTGGGGTACCGGTGACGTTAAATATCACCAAGGCTTCTCTGCAGACTTCGCTACACCAGGTGGTGATGTCCATTTAGCGCTGGCGTTTAACCCATCTCACTTAGAAATCGTTAACCCTGTGGTTATTGGCTCGGTACGTGCTCGCCAAGACCGATTGGGCGACAAAGAGGGGACAACGGTTCTTCCAATTACAATCCACGGCGACTCAGCGATTGCGGGCCAAGGGGTAGTACAGGAAACCTTCAATATGTCTCAAGCGCGTGGTTTCCGCGTCGGTGGGACAGTGCGAATTGTTGTCAATAACCAAGTCGGTTTTACCACTTCGAATCCGCAAGATACGCGTTCGACCATGTACTGTACCGATATCGCTAAAATGGTACAGGCACCTATTTTCCACGTGAATGCGGACGATCCAGAAGCGGTGGCTTTCGTCACTCGAATCGCATTGGATTACCGCAACGAGTTTAAACGTGACGTGGTGATTGATCTTGTTTGTTACCGTCGTCATGGTCACAACGAAGCGGATGAGCCCAACGCAACTCAACCATTGATGTATCAGAAAATTAAGAAGCATCCAACGCCACGTAAGATTTACGCAGACGTGCTTATGGAGCGTGGTGACTTCGGCATTGATACAGCAACTCAAATGGTCAATGAGTACCGTGATGCACTCGATCGTGGTGAAGTCGTGGTGAAAGAGTGGCGTCCAATGGCGTTGCATTCTGTGGATTGGTCTCCTTACTTAGGTCACGATTGGGACGTAGAGTGGAAGAGCCAGTTTGAAAAAGAGCGCTTGATTGAGCTTGGCCACCGCATTTGTCAGTACCCAGAAAGCCATAAGTTACAAAGCCGCGTAAACAAGCTATACACCGACCGTATGGCAATGTTGAGTGGAGAGAAAGCAATCGACTGGGGGATGGCGGAAACCTTAGCCTACGCTACTCTGGTCGATGACGGAAAACGTATTCGTATTTCCGGTCAAGATTCAGGCCGTGGTACCTTCTTCCACCGTCACTCGGTACTGCACAACCAAAACGATGCCAGTACTTATGTACCATTAGCCAATGTTCACGATAAACAAGGGCCGTTCGAAGTGTTTGACTCGGTGCTATCAGAAGAGGCGGTACTCGCATTTGAGTATGGGTATGCTACTGCTGAGCCAAGCGGCTTAACGATCTGGGAAGCGCAGTTTGGTGATTTTGCCAACGGTGCCCAGGTAGTGATTGACCAGTTTATCTCATCCGGTGAGCAGAAGTGGGCGCGTCTATGTGGCCTGACAATGCTACTGCCTCATGGTTATGAAGGCCAGGGTCCAGAGCACTCATCAGCTCGTCTTGAGCGTTACCTTCAGCTATGTGCTGAACAAAACATGCAAGTGGTTGTTCCTTCAACTCCGGCTCAGGTTTATCACATGATCCGTCGCCAGGTTGTTAGACCTATGCGTCGCCCTCTCGTGGTTATGTCACCTAAATCTCTGCTACGTCATCCGCTATGTACTTCAACGATTGAAGAGCTGGCAGAAGGCACATTCCAAGCGGCGATTGGTGAGGTTGATAATCTAGAGCCTGCCAAGGTGAAACGCGTTGTATTCTGTTCTGGTAAGGTTTATTTCGATCTTCTAGAGCAGCGACGTAACAACGAGCAGGATGATGTCGCTATTGTTCGTATCGAACAGCTTTATCCATTCCCAATGGAAGAAGTGAAAGCAGCCATCAAGCAATACACTAACGTTGAAGATTTTGTCTGGTGTCAGGAAGAGCCTCAAAACCAAGGCGCTTGGTACTGTAGCCAACATAACTTCCGCGCTGCGATTCCAGCAGGTGCCGTTCTAAATTATGCGGGTCGTCCAGCGTCTGCATCACCTGCGGTTGGTTATATGTCAGTACACTTGAAACAACAAAAAGCGTTGATTGAAGACGCTCTTACCCTGAATAAAGAAACTTCGAACTAAGAACTAGAAGTTAAAGGAAGAAACAGATATGACAATTGAAATTCTGGTTCCAGATTTACCTGAATCAGTTGCTGACGCAACAGTCGCAACATGGCATAAGCAACCTGGTGATGCAGTTGAGCGTGATGAGGTTCTTGTAGATATCGAAACGGACAAAGTGGTGCTTGAAGTGCCTGCTCCTGAGGCTGGTGTCCTCGAAGCGATCCTCGAAGAAGAAGGGGCGACTGTTCTTTCAAAGCAGCTACTTGCTAAATTGAAGCCAGGAGCAGTGGCTGGAGAGCCAACCACGGATAAGACCGAAGAATCAGAAGCGTCGCCGGATAAGCGCCACAAAGCTTCGCTAACTGAGGAGAGCAATGATGCTCTTAGCCCTGCGGTTCGTCGCCTTCTTGCTGAGCACGGTCTTGAAGCGAGCCAAGTAAAAGGTTCTGGTGTAGGTGGTCGCATCACTCGCGAAGATATCGAAGCGCATCTAGCTAACGCCAAAGCAGCACCTAAAGCGGAAGCTCCAGCGGCGGTTGAAGCGCCAGCAGCGGCTCGCAGCCAAAAACGTGTGCCAATGACTCGCCTGCGTAAGACGGTTGCTAATCGTCTTCTAGAAGCGAAGAACAATACGGCAATGCTGACCACATTTAACGAAGTCAACATGAAGCCAATCATGGACCTTCGTAAGCAGTACAAAGATCAGTTCGAAGAGCGTCATGGGATCCGTCTAGGTTTCATGTCTTTCTACGTGAAAGCAGTAACGGAAGCACTAAAACGTTACCCAGAAGTCAATGCTTCTATCGATGGTGATGATATCGTTTACCACAATTACTTCGACATCAGCATGGCGGTATCTACGCCACGTGGTCTGGTAACGCCAGTGCTTAAAGATTGTGACACTCTAGGTTTTGCTGACATCGAAAAAGGCATCAAAGAGCTCGCAATCAAGGGGCGCGATGGCAAGCTAACAGTAGACGAGCTAATGGGTGGTAACTTCACTATCACCAATGGCGGTGTATTTGGTTCACTCATGTCTACGCCAATCAT
Source organism: Pseudomonadota bacterium (assembly GCA_038533895.1). GTDB lineage: Bacteria > Pseudomonadota > Gammaproteobacteria > Enterobacterales > Vibrionaceae > Vibrio. The sequence continues at coordinate 16,550 of JBCAXU010000031.1, forward strand.
CAATCCACCACAATCTGCGATTCTTGGTATGCACAAGATCCAAGAACGTCCAATGGCGGTTGATGGCAAAGTAGAAATTCTACCAATGATGTATTTGGCGCTCTCTTACGACCACCGTCTAATCGATGGTCGTGAGTCAGTAGGCTTCCTAGTGACCATCAAAGAGTTGCTTGAAGATCCAGCGCGTCTGCTATTAGACGTTTAATATCGCTAAAACGTCTAGTTGGCTGAGCTGGCTAGACGTTCGATAGTTTCAATGGCTAGACTAGCTCAACTGTCTGGCCTTCACCTAAATCTTTGTTTTACCAACATTGATTTATTTGAGAAGACCCTACAGACGTTTTGCAGGTTTCTGCAGCGTTATGGAAATAATAATCCCTTAAGGGAACATAAACGGAATATCAAAAATGAATTTGCATGAATATCAAGCCAAACAGCTGTTTGCAGAATTCGGTTTGCCTGTACCGGAAGGTTATGCGTGTGATACGCCACAAGAAGCGTTCGAAGCTGCAGGTCGTATCTCAACGGAGAAGAAAGTCGTAAAATGTCAGGTTCACGCTGGTGGACGTGGTAAAGCGGGTGGCGTTGAGCTGCACGATACTAAAGATGGCGTTAAAGAGTTTGCACAAAAGTGGCTAGGTAAAAACCTAGTGACTTACCAAACAGACGCAAATGGCCAGCCTGTTACTAAAATTCTAGTTGAAGAAGCATCGAACATTGCCAACGAACTTTACCTAGGTGCCGTGGTTGACCGTGCAACTCGTAAAGTTGTATTCATGGCGTCAACTGAAGGTGGTGTTGAAATCGAGAAAGTTGCAGAAGAGACTCCTGAGTTGATTCACAAAGCAGCTATCGATCCACTAGTCGGCCCACAAGCTTACCAAGGCCGTGAGCTAGCATTCAAACTAGGCCTTGAAGGCGACCAAATCAAACAATTTGTTAAGATCTTCATGGGTCTTGGCAACATGTTCTCTCAGTACGACCTTGCTCTACTTGAGATCAACCCTCTTGTCATCACTGGCGAAGGCAATCTGCTATGTCTAGACGGTAAGATCAACATCGACTCTAACGCGATGTACCGTCAGCCTAAGCTACGTGAAATGCATGATCCTTCGCAAGAAGATGAGCGTGAAGCACACGCAGCTCAGTGGGAACTGAACTACGTAGCACTAGACGGCAATGTTGGCTGTATGGTTAATGGTGCAGGTCTGGCCATGGGTACGATGGATATCGTAAACCTACACGGCGGTAAGCCAGCTAACTTCCTAGATGTAGGTGGCGGCGCAACGAAAGAGCGTGTAGCAGAAGCATTCAAGATCATCCTATCTGATGACAATGTAAAAGCAGTACTCGTCAACATCTTCGGTGGTATCGTTCGTTGTGACATGATCGCTGAAGGTATTATCGGTGCGGTTAAAGAGGTAGGCGTAAGCGTACCAGTCGTTGTTCGTCTAGAAGGTACTAACGCTGACCTTGGTCGCGAAGTTCTTGCTAATTCTGATGTTGATATCATTGCAGCTGAGTCGCTAACTGACGCAGCTCAGAAAGTTGTTGCTGCTGCGGAGGGCAAATAATGTCGGTACTAATTAATAAAGACACCAAAGTAATCTGTCAGGGTTTCACTGGTGGTCAGGGTACTTTCCACTCTGAGCAAGCTATCGCCTACGGTACACAGATGGTTGGTGGTGTTTCTCCGGGTAAAGGTGGTCAAACTCACCTAGGTCTTCCTGTGTTCAACACTGTACGTGAAGCAGTAGAAGCAACAGGTGCAACTGCAACCGTTATCTACGTACCTGCACCTTTCTGTAAAGATGCCATCTTAGAAGCGATTGATGCAGGCATCGAGCTAATCGTGACTATCACTGAAGGTATCCCTACAACAGATATGATCGACGTTAAAGTGAAGCTGGAAGAGACTGGCGTTCGCATGATCGGTCCTAACTGTCCAGGTCTTATCACTCCAGATGAGTGTAAGATTGGTATCATGCCTGGTCATATCCACAAGAAAGGTAAAGTGGGTATCGTATCTCGCAGCGGTACACTAACTTACGAAGCGGTTAAGCAGACGACAGACGAAGGTTTCGGTCAGTCGACTTGTGTCGGTATCGGTGGTGATCCAATCCCTGGTTCAAACTTCATCGACATCCTGAAGCTATTCCAAGAAGACCCTGAAACTGAAGCCATCGTAATGATTGGTGAAATCGGTGGTACTGCGGAAGAAGAAGCGGCAGCATTCATCAAAGAGAACGTCACTAAGCCAGTCGTTTCTTACATTGCGGGTGTGACTGCTCCTCCGGGTAAGCGTATGGGCCACGCTGGCGCAATTATCTCTGGTGGTAAAGGTACCGCTGAAGATAAGTTCGCTGCACTAGAAGCAGCAGGTGTTAAGACAGTCAAGTCTCTTGCTGACATCGGCAAAGGTCTACGTGAAATCACGGGTTGGTAATCGAACCTGCTGTTCACTGAAAGGCTTGGCATTACGCCAAGCCTTTTTGTTTTGTCTTTTACCAACATTGTCACTAGATAGAGCGACGAAGGAGAGAGTGTAGGGAATCTCTATTTCTCTAACTTTTCCTCAAGCGCATTCAATCTTGCCGTCAGATCCGCTATCTGCTTCTCTAGTTGTGCAATTCGATCCGAATCAGCGACTTCTTTTTTGACGGCAACTTCAACCTTAGGCACACGATTCGAGCTCTTCCAGCTCTTTATCGTCGTGATCAGTGCAGGCATAGGAACAGGCGTGGATAATCGCGCTTTAACCAGAGCCACGGTCGGCTCTTTTCCTTCTGAGTGTAACTGTTCAAGCACATCTTTTAGCTCTTGGCTAACATCTTGAGTAAGCATAATACCTCCATTTTGCGAACATCACTTATCATACGTTGAGCGTCGATTATTGACTAATGGAAAATTAAGAAATGGCTTGTGCGAGATATCTTACATCGCGTGTAGGACAAAAGGTAATTATGATTGAGTTTTAAGATCTAAAATAACGTTAAAATACTGAATTTTATAAAGTATTTGTGTTGTTTAAAACTTGTTACAGCATTTTATTTGTTGCCAAGCATTGCACCAATTAGGCAAAAGCGTAAATTACAAGGTGTCGGAAGGATGCTGACACGGAACAGGAACTACCACGGATTGGGACACTTCAGGATGAAGATTGGTTGACTAGGATAGTTAATCAAGCACGGAGCGAAAGGAACATTGTACGGAAGCGATCATCGACAGGATGTGGATGACTAGGGAAGGCAATGGATACCTCAAGAGTGAGGAAGGACAGTATCAGGAAGATACCAAGGACACCGCTCAAGGAACAAGTGATGTGTGCTTACTAGGAAAGTGAGCGATCAGGACGATTAGGACACCGCTAGGAAGGCGAAGTAAGGATTTGGACTGAAGGACTCAGTCGCTATTAAGGAAGATGCATGGAGCACTTTTAGTAGCCGGACTGCTGCGAGTAAGACTATAGCCCCGACACTCACGTGTCGGGGCTTTCTTAGATCCGCCCTTTACCAAAAAACAATAATGATATAGGCCAATCAACATTGGATTAGCCGCACTCAGTAGGTTTATTTTTCGGCTTTGTTTTCGAGACATTTTTTGCTGTTAACAAGGATGTGTCATGACTATTGTGACTCGCCGTTCGTTATTAGTACCTTATAACGAATCATTACAATCAGAATTTTTGCTGCTCAACTGCTGCGCGATTAATCGTGCGCAGATGAATGGTGCGCAAACCGTTTCTTCGGCAAAGCAGTTGTTTGATAAAGCGCTCAACGACCGCAATACCTATGCGATGGCTGTGCTAGATAGCCACAGTCGAGAGTACATGGGGCATGTGTTTATTTGTGATCTAGATAGTGAACCCGAGTTGGGCTTTATCTTCGATAAAGATTATTGGGGAAGAGGGCTGGCAAGTGAAGTGCTACTGGCATTTTTTCCCAAAGCGGTTCGCGATTTGAACTTAACAAGGGTGAGGGCAACGGCGAATATCGATCATCAGCCATCGATTCGAATTTTATCCAAGCTGGGTTTTCACTTGTGTGCTTTAAAACAGGATACATTCGGCCCTTACAACGAATATCTGTTCACATCCGATGTGGTGGCAAATCAACCTTCATTAGCTGAAAACCCTGCATGATGATGGTGCCTTGATAGCAGTCATCACCCAGTGCAGAAAATTCAAACTGATAAACAGAGTGCCAACGCCAGACACCGTCTGGCGTTTTGATTTTGTGACCTTTGAGCGCGACGCTGATGAGTTGTAAGTCGAGTTGGTTACACTTGTTGATTGCAATGTTTTTTGCAGTCTCGGCTTGACGGCGTTGCTGCCAGAACATCATGCAAATAACGCAAAGTGCCAGAATCGCAATCAGGTCATTGATCATCGTTAAGCCTTAGTTGCTTGCTGCAGGCTAAGAAGTGCCTGAGCGAGCTCAGGAGATGGGCTTGAGTGCAGCAGAGGAAGCAACACCATGCGCAACTCCGGCAGCATCACTAGGTCAGCAAACAGTTGATTAAAGAGAGCTTGGTTACCAGTTTGAGCTAAGCGTAACAAAAACTGTTCTGCCGTATTCGCATCACTCAGCCAGTGCCAACAACGACCAGCGATTCCAATTAAAATCTCTTGGTGGCTAAGTCGTGCGCTCGCCAATATTCGTTCGACGATCGGCTTGGTGACGCTCTGCTCTGCGCCAGCTAAAGCACGCGTCAACGCCGAGAGTAAAAACAAGTCTGGGGTGTCACTGTCAATTTGCTCTAGCGCCAAAGCGGCCACTTTCTCCGCCAGCTTTGTTGGTAAGTCGGTATGCTCCAGAGCCCCAAGAAGCGCATAGAGGGGCTCATTAGGCAGGTGCTTAAGCGCTTTACGCACATTGACGCCATTTTGCTCCTGGCCCAGTCGGGCACAAATATCAGTGACACCTTGCAGGCCAACCGTGTGCCATTTATCCCACTCTAGGCCACCAGAAAAATAGTGTTGGGCATGTTCATAATATTGGCTGCATGGCAAATTTAGCTTGGCGCGAACCTGACTATGAAACACCGCCATCTTGTCCTCTGCGGGTTTGAAGGTGTACGGGTTGTTCGCCAGCTTCTGTTGTTGATCCTCGGTCATCTCTTGATTGATGCGCGTTCCCATCGCTTCAATCACATACTTCAGAAAGTGACCGATAGAGGCTTGTTTGAGCAGCCCACGTTCATCTAGGTCAAACTTAAGAAACCAAATCCATGGTTGCTGGCTTTCATTCCAATAAGCGATCGCGATGTGTGCTTTACGCTGCAGGGGGTAGGGGTAGGGTAGTAGCCCTTTCTCCGCGTCGGCGAAGGTTTTAGCGTCGATTGTTTTGATGCGTCGTCCGAGATCAAACACTTGGTACTGGCATTGGCTGTTGGTCAGCAACTGAGTAAGGGTATGAATGGTTTCCATCGAAGAATTGTCCTAACTTTCTTTCCTCTATAAATGGTACCCTTAGGGCAATTTTCAAGGTCCAATAAAACATTAATGACGAATCAGCAACAATTAGTCGAGTTGATCGACGTTTTAGAACAACAGATGCGCGCCCATCAGTGTTGGCAATTATCGCCACCAGATGCACATGCACTCGCCAGCCAACAACCTTTTGCCGTAGATACACTGACGCCAAGCGAATGGCTACAGTGGATTTTTGTTCCTCGTATGCGTGCCTTGATTGGGCAGCAGCAACCTCTACCCGCAGGCTTTGCTATGGCCGCCTATTTTGAAGAGAGTTGGAAGCAGCAACCCGAGCTACTGCCTATAGTCGACGCGATTCGTCAAATTGATGAGGTGTGCAGCCATGCTTGAGATCATTTACCAAGATGATGATTTTGTTGCCGTTAACAAGCCCGCAGGCATGCTAGTGCACCGTAGTTGGCTAGATAAACATGAAACTCAGTTTGTGATGCAAACGTTGCGCGATCAAATTGGCCAGCATGTATTTCCACTGCATCGTTTGGATAGGCCGACATCAGGCGTGCTCATTTTTGCCCTCTCGAGCGAAGTGGCTTCACAAGTGATGCCCATGTTTGCCAATCATGAGATGGAGAAAACCTACCACGCGATTGTACGCGGGTGGATTGAGCAAGCAGATCGGCTGGACTATCCACTCAAAGTAGAGCTGGATAAAATTGCTGACAAACATGCCAGCCAAGAAAAAGAAGCGCAACAGGCGGTGACGGACTATCTGCCGCTGGCGAAAGTTGAAGTGCCGCACTCAACCGGTAAGTTTGCCACGACTCGCTACGGCTTGATGGAGTTGAAACCTCTCACTGGGCGTAAGCACCAACTTCGCCGTCATATGGCGCACTTAAGGCACCCGATTGTTGGCGATACCTCTCATGGTGATGGAAAGCACAACAAACTTTTTCGCGAGGTCTATGACTCGCACCGACTGTTATTGCACGCTTCTCGCCTTGAGTTTGTGCATCCGTTCAGTGGCGACAAGGTACTCATCAAAGCGAGTGTGGACCAAACATGGCAACGTTTGTGTGCTGAGTTTAACTGGACGGTGCCTGATTGAGCGTACAAAAAAGCCCTCTTGCGAGGGCTTTATTAATCTACAGCGAAACTCTATTTAGCAAGATACTGACGGATGGCATGTTCAATCCCTTCAGCATCAAGCCCTAGCTCTTGGTGTAGCTCTTGCTGAGTCCCCTGAGGTATAAAGCGATCAGGTAAGCCCAAGTTAAGCACGGGTTTTAAGATTTTTTCTTGCATTAAGTACTCAATGACACCGGCACCAGCGCCGCCTGCAATTGCGTTCTCTTCAAGGGTGACAACAACATCGTGCTCAGCAGTAAGCTGTTTAATCAGGTCCTCATCAAGGGGCTTAACAAAGCGCATATCAGCAACGGTGGCATCCAAATGTTCTGCCGCTTCGAGCGCACTAGATAGGAAAGTACCAAAGTTTAGAATCGCGACTTTTTGTCCTTGGCGAACCAAGCGACCTTTACCTATTTCTAAAGCCGTAAAGTCTTTGTTGACTTCAACACCGGTACCACTACCGCGAGGGTAACGCACCGCAGACGGGCCATTATGTTTGTGGCCAGTGTAGAGCATTTGACGACACTCATTTTCGTCGCTTGGCGCCATGATCACCATGTTCGGGATGCAGCGCATAAAGCTAAGGTCAAATGCGCCTTGGTGTGTTTGGCCATCGGCGCCAACTAAACCAGCTCGGTCAATCGCAAACATGACTGGCAGGTTCATAATGGCCACATCGTGAATCAACTGGTCGTAGCCGCGTTGCAGGAAGGTCGAGTAGATAGCAACGATAGGATGGTTGCCAGCAATCGCCATGCCTGTCGCGAGTGTGACGGCGTGTTGCTCAGCAATCGCAACGTCAAAATATTGGTTCGGGTACTCTTTGGAAAAGCGCACCATCCCAGAGCCTTCACGCATGGCAGGCGTAATTGCCATTAGCTTAGGATCTTGGGCGGCCATATCACATAAGAAATCGCCAAAAATATTAGAAAAACTAGGCTTGCCACCGCTGCTTTTTGGCAATGAGTTATGGCTTGGATCAAACTTAGGCACACCATGGTAACCGATGGGGTCTTTCTCCGCTGGCTCGTAGCCTTTGCCTTTTTTGGTCATGATATGTAAGAACTGCGGCCCTTTAAGCTCACGCATGTTTTTCAGGGTTTTGACCAGTTCGTTGACATCATGTCCATCAATCGGACCGATGTAATTGAAACCAAGCTCTTCAAACAGAGTGCCAGGAACAACCATGCCCTTTAGGTGCTCCTCGGTACGGCGAACCAACTCTTTGATCGGCGGCACGCCAGAAAGGACACGCTTACCACCTTCGCGAATTGAAGTGTAGAAGTTACCAGACAACAACTGGGCTAGATGGTTATTGAGCGCGCCGACATTCTCAGAGATCGACATCTCATTATCGTTGAGGATCACCAGCATATCAGGGTGAACGTCACCGGCATGGTTCATCGCTTCAAACGCCATTCCGGCGGTGATCGCGCCATCGCCAATCACGCTGACCACTTTACGATTCTTCGCTTCTTGAGTTGCGCTAATCGCCATCCCTAGAGCGGCACTGATTGAGGTCGACGAGTGTCCAACCGACAGGGTGTCGTATTCACTCTCTTCACGCCAAGGAAAAGGGTGTAGACCATCTTTTTGACGTATGCTCGGCATTTGATCGCGACGGCCAGTCAGAATCTTGTGTGGGTAAGCCTGATGACCTACATCCCAAACAAGTTGGTCAAACGGCGTGTTATAGACGTAATGCAGAGCAACAGTGAGTTCCACGGTGCCTAAGCCTGACGCGAGGTGACCGCTGGATTGGCTAACAGAGTTAAGCAAATAGGTGCGTAACTCATCGCACAATTTTGGCAGCACTTCCTTTGGAAGGCTGCGTAGCTCCTGCGGAGTATCTGCTAGAGCCAGTGTTGGATACTTTGAAATATCAAGAGTCATAGTTTTGCGCGCTTATAGTGTTAGTTCTTGCGCTCGATGACATATCGGGCGAACTCTTCGAGTAACTCTGTATTGTATGGGATTGCTTGCAATGCTTGAAGCGCTTCATCTAACAGAGTGTGAGCTTTGTTAATAGCACCCTCTAAACCAAGTAGACTTGGGTAGGTGCTTTTGTTTAATTCTTGGTCAGAGCCTTGCGGCTTACCTAAGGTTTCGGTGTCACCGATGATATCCAGAATGTCATCTTGAACTTGGAATGCCAATCCGATGGCATCGGCGTACTTATCTAGGTGTGGCATCACTGCGACGCCTTTTTCACCACTGGCCAACGCGCCAAGGCGAACTGCAGCTTTGATCAATGCACCCGTTTTATTGCGATGGATGAGCTTCAGTTCGTCCAGTGTTACCTGACGATTTTCCGCTGCAAGGTCGAGCGCCTGACCCATACACATGCCGTTGGCACCCGATGCATCTGCTAGCACTTTCACCATACTTATACGCTGGTTTTCGGCGCTTGAGTGCAATGGCCCTTCCGCCAAAATCGTAAACGCCAGTGTCTGCAAAGCATCCCCAGTAAGGATCGCCGTTGCTTCGTCAAATTGAATATGACAAGTGGGTTGACCACGGCGCAACTCATCGTCATCCATAGCGGGCAAGTCGTCATGGATTAACGAGTAGGCGTGAATACATTCTACGGCAGAGGCCGGAGTGTCGAGGTCATCAAGGGTGCAGCCAAGCATTTGCCCAGTGATATAGACCAGAAAAGGGCGAGCGCGTTTCCCACCCAGCAACAAGCCATAACGCATAGCCTCGACCAGCGGTAGATGTTGGTGTGGTAGTGATTGTAGCCACAGTTCTAACTGAGCGTTGTTTCGTTGTTGAAGTGAGGTCAGAGCCTCATGCATAACAGACATAGGTGCGATCCGTTAATCCGTCGTAGTGTCAAAGCTGCTAAGAGGGGCGTCATCATTATTTTGCAACAGAATACTGACGCGCTGTTCCGCATCACTTAGCTTTGCTTGACCAGCACGTGCGAGTGAAATGCCTCGCTCAAATTTCTTCAGTGCATCATCCAGCGCTAAATCACCATTTTCGAGGTTTTCGACAATCTTATCGAGTTCTTCGATGGTCGCCTCGAAAGTCATGTTTTCTGGTTTTTTGCTCGCCATAGCTGTTCTACCTAGATAAAGATGGACGAAAGTTACCTTAGCGGATAATGATGGTCAAATTTAACCGAGTAAATTTGTCAGAAAAATCGAGATAAAACGGTCTGGAATAGGACATAACCAACAGGTAACGCTAAAGTCTAGTAATGTGTGTTGTGCCAAACATCTATATTTATGTGAATGTGGTATCAATAAAATACTAAAGATCTGAAGATGTTGCCGATATAATTTGAGAGAAGCTTATAGATAGCATGAGGAGTGCTTTGTGGATTTAGCGACGCTGCTGGGACTGATTGGCGGATTGGCTTTCGTTATCATGGCGATGATACTTGGCGGAAGCATCATGATGTTTGTCGACGTGACGTCGATACTTATCGTGGTTGGCGGCTCGACGTTCGTGGTGCTGATGAAGTTCACAATGGGGCAATTTTTTGGTGCCGCAAAAATCGCCGGCAAAGCCTTTATGTTCAAGTCTGATGAGCCGGAAGATTTAATCGCCAAAGTGGTTGAAATGGCCGATGCGGCGCGTAAAGGCGGTTTCCTCGCGCTCGAGGAGATGGAAATCTCCAACAGTTTTATGCAAAAAGGCATTGATTTGCTGGTGGATGGTCACGACGCAGACGTAGTGCGCGCCGCGTTGCAAAAAGATATCGCCTTAACCGACGAGCGCCATGAGTTTGGTGGTGCGGTTTTTCGTGCCTTTGGTGACGTAGCCCCGGCGATGGGAATGATCGGTACCCTAGTGGGTCTTGTTGCCATGCTTTCTAACATGGACGATCCTAAAGCCATCGGTCCAGCCATGGCGGTAGCACTTTTGACCACCTTGTACGGTGCCATTCTATCAAACATGGTGTTTTTCCCGATTGCGGACAAACTATCGCTGCGCCGTGAGCAAGAAAAACTGAATCGTCGTCTAATTATGGACGGTGTACTGGCGATTCAAGATGGCCAGAACCCTCGCGTTATTGACAGCTACCTGAAGAACTACCTCAATGAAGGTAAACGCGCTCTCGACGTAGATAACGAGTAAGGAAGCGAGATGGAAGAAGAGAACGATTGCAAATGTCCACCACCAGGGCTGCCCTTATGGATGGGGACGTTTGCTGACTTGATGTCTCTACTGATGTGTTTCTTTGTGTTGCTGCTGTCGTTTTCTGAGATGGACGTGCTTAAGTTTAAGCAGATTGCTGGCTCGATGAAGTTTGCCTTTGGTGTGCAAAATCGATTGGAAGTCAAAGATATCCCAAAAGGGACCAGTATCATCGCCCAAGAGTTCAGACCCGGGCGCCCTGAGCCAACCCCGATCGATGTGATCATGCAGCAAACCATAGATATCACCCAACAAACGCTTGAGTTTCATGAAGGTGAATCAGACCGTGCTGGTGGTACTCAGCGCGACCAAGGTAAGTTGACCGGCGGTCAATCACCAGAAACGTCAACCCAAAACAACCAAAACTCCGAATCCGACAATCAGCAGCAACAGGCCGCACAAATGTCTGAAGAGCTTGAAACTGTGATGGAGAGTATTAAAAAGGCGTTGGAGCGAGAGATCGAACAAGGGGCGGTTGAGGTCGAAAACCTTGGCCAGCAAATTGACATTCGGATTCGCGAAAAAGGCGCTTTCCCAGAAGGCTCGGCATTCTTACAACCTAAGTTTCGCCCCTTGGTGCGTCAAATCGCGGACTTGGTTAAAGACATTCCTGGCATCGTTCGTGTATCGGGCCATACAGATAACCAAAGACTAGACTCACAGCTCTATCGCTCCAATTGGGATCTGTCCGCCCAACGTGCGGTCTCTGTGGCACAAGAGATGGAGAAGGTACGCGGCTTTAATCATGAACGTCTTCGTGTACGTGGTATGGCCGATACCGAACCACTCGGGCCCAATGACACTGAAGCGCAGCGCTCACGTAACCGTCGAGTCGAGATAAGCATTATGCAAGGTGAGCCACTATTGAGCGACGAAGTGCCGGTGCTGCCATCGCCTTAACCTCAGTGAAAACGACCCACAAAAAAGACGAGCTTAAACGCTCGTCTTTTTTATGGTCATTGCTTCATGTATAATCTTGCGCCCTTAGAGGCAGCTTAACTTCAGCGCAAGCTGCTAAGCTCAATAATGTAGTGACATCTGCCAAACTGTAACTTGTGAAGTGAATTATGAAATTTATCGTCAAGCCCCATCCAGAAATTTTTGTAAAAAGTGAGTCTGTGCGTAAGCGCTTCACAAAGATTCTTGAATGTAATATCCGCAACATCATTAAGAGTCGTACAGAGTCTGTCGCTGTCTTTAACCGTCGCGATCATATTGAGGTAACCTCAGCGTCCGATCAATATCGCGAAGTCGTGCTTGATGTACTGACGCACACTCCAGGTATACACCACGTACTGGAAGTGCAGCAATCTCAGTTCACTGACTTGCACGACATCTTTGAGCAAGTTCTCGAACTTAATCGAGCTCGTCTTGAGGGTAAGACCTTTGTTGTACGCGCTAAGCGTCGCGGAAAGCACGACTTTACCTCGATTGAGCTCGAGCGTTATGTCGGTGGTGGTATCAATCAAGCGATTGAGAGTGCCCGTGTTAAACTGCGCAACCCAGATGAAACTGTCGCGCTAGAGGTGGTTAACGAAACGCTGAACCTAGTGATCGCTCGCCATAAAGGCCTAGGTGGCTTCCCTCTTGGCACTCAAGAAGATGTACTTAGCCTTATTTCTGGCGGGTTTGACTCAGGCGTATCCAGCTACCTGCACATCAAACGCGGTTCAAAAGTACATTACTGTTTCTTTAATCTCGGTGGTCCTGCTCATGAGATCGGGGTTAAGCAGGTGTCTTACTATTTATGGAACAAGTACGGCTCGTCGGCCAAAGTTCGCTTCATTTCAGTCGACTTTGAACCTGTGGTCGCTGAGATCTTAGAGAAGATCGATGATGGACAAATGGGTGTCGTGCTCAAGCGTATGTTTATGCGCGCAGCGGGTATGATTGCCGAGAAATTTGGTATTCAAGCGTTGGTGACGGGTGAAGCATTAGGTCAGGTCTCGAGCCAGACGTTGACCAATTTGCGTCACATTGACGGTGTGACTGACACACTGATCCTGCGTCCGCTGATTAACTGGGATAAAGAAGACATCATTAACGTAGCGCGTGATATCGGAACCGAAGACTTTGCTAAGACCATGCCTGAGTACTGCGGTGTCATTTCGAAAAAGCCGACCGTGAAGGCGGTCAAGGCCAAACTTGAAGCAGAAGAAGAGAAGTTCGATTTCTCCGTTCTTGAGCAAGTGGTTTATGATGCGCGCTTAATGGATATTCGTGACATTGCGAAAGAGACCGAACAGGCTGCCCCTGAAGTTGAACAGGTTCAAGCGGTCGAAGAGCATGCGGTGGTCCTCGATATTCGCAGTGCCGAAGAAGAAGATGAAAACCCACTTGAGATAGAAGGTGTGGAAGTGAAGCACATTCCTTTCTTTAAGCTTGGAACTCAGTTCGGTGACCTAGATCAGTCAAAAACTTATCTACTCTATTGTGACCGTGGTGTAATGAGCCGCTTGCAGGCCCTGTACCTGCAAGAACAAGGCTTTAACAATGTTAAGGTTTATCGTCCTTAATCTCGGGTAATTTATCCCGTTTGGTATAAAGCGCAAATCGTTGATTCGGTCTGCGCTTTTTTATTACTTAAGATTTTGCTTGAGGCTGAACGCGGAACATAAAAAAACACCGCCTAACAAGGCGGTGCTAAAAATTTGACAGACAGGTCAAAATAAATACAGGAAGTATATGTTTCGTTTCTTCATGAAACAAAACTGGTAGAAACCTACCGAACTCGAAATACGAGTTTGCAAACACAACATCGCAAAGAGTGGTCAATTGATTCAAGAGAATCAAGCCGTTCTGACTTCTCTTTGCGGGGTGAAATATAGAATTTCTCTGGTCCTCAGGCAACGGACATTTTATAATGTTTCAGATAAAAAAAACTAATCCAATGTATAGAGAGCGACTATGTCCAGAAGATTGCCTCCGTTGAACTCTTTAAAAGTGTTCGAAGCCGCGGCGCGTCATTTGAGCTTTACTCGTGCAGCTGAAGAATTGTTTGTCACTCAAGCTGCTGTTAGCCATCAGATCAAAGCACTAGAAGAATTTCTTGGCTTGAAGCTGTTTCGGCGCCGAAATCGCTCTTTATTACTGACCGAGGAGGGGCAAAGTTACTTCCTCGATATCAAAGATATTTTCTCTTCACTAGCAGAAGCCACTGACAAAGTTCTAGAACGTAGTGAAAAAGGGGCGCTAACTATCAGTTTGCCACCTAGTTTTGCTATCCAGTGGTTAGTACCTCGGTTGGCCGACTTTAATCAGCAAGAACCTGATATTGATGTGCGAATTAAAGCGGTTGATATGGATGAAGGTTCGTTGACCGATGATGTTGATGTGGCGATCTACTATGGTCGTGGAAACTGGCCAGGGTTAAGAGCCGATAAACTTTATCAAGAATTTTTAATTCCACTTTGTTCACCCTCGTTACTTTTGGGTAACAAACCATTAGAAACACTAAGTGACCTCAAGCAACATACTTTGCTGCATGACACCTCGCGCAAAGATTGGAAGCAGTTTGCCAAACAAAATGGCATAGATGGCCTCAACGTGAATCATGGCCCAATTTTTAGCCATTCCACTATGGTGCTGCAAGCCGCCGCCCACGGACAAGGCGTGGCACTGGGTAATAACGTTCTTGCTCAGCCAGAGCTGGAAGCTGGGCGATTGATTGCGCCATTTGATGAAGTGTTGCTATCAAAAAATGCGTTCTACGTGGTTTGCCATGAAAAGCAAGCGGATATGGGGCGTATTGCCACTTTCCGTGATTGGATGTTAGCCAAAGCGCAAAGTGAACAAGAGGAGTTACTGGATGAATGATTACTTAATTGATGGTCAGTCTCATCAACCGTTATTTGTCTTTGCTCATGGTGCTGGGGCGGGAATGGATCATACATTTATGCAGGCGGTGGCGTCGGGGTTGGCGAACAAGGGCATTCAAGTGGTGCGCTTTAATTTCCCTTACATGGTGAAACGTGGCGAAGACGGTAAAAAGCGCCCACCCGATAGAGCGCCGAAACTACTCGAAGCTTACACTGAGGTGATTGAGCATTTTGCTCAGCGCGGTCCGATTGTGATCGGTGGTAAGTCAATGGGCGGACGCATGGCGAGTTCGCTCGCCGACCATCCTAGTGTGGCGGGCGTGGCGTGTTTGGGCTTCCCTTTCCACCCGCCGGGTAAGCCTGAAAACTACAAAGGTGTTCATTTAGCTCATTTGTCTAAACCTTGCCTTATTCTCCAGGGCGAGCGAGATACATTTGGCAAGCGAGAGGAGTTTGCTGAGTTTGCGCTCTCGGGGCAGGTCACGACGTCGTTTTTGCCTGACGGCGACCACAGCTTCAAACCACGCAAAGCTTCGGGGTACACCGAGGCGGAGAATATTGAACAAGCTGTCGAGCAGTTAGCCGCGTTTATTGTTGAGGTTTATCATGGTGCAAAGTAAAACCTTGTTGGCTATGGGCGGAGTTTTCGCCGCTACTGGCGTTGCGCTCGGTGCTTTTGCCGCTCACGGACTGAAGAAAGTTTTGTCGCCTTACCTAATTGAGGTCTTTAACACCGCGGTTTTGTATCAGATGCTGCATGCTATTGCGTTGGTCTTGTGCGGCATATTGCTGCTAATAAAACTGCCTGCTAAGGCGGAAAAATATTTCGCCCTCGCGGCAATTTGCTTTATCATCGGCATCCTTTGTTTTAGCGGCAGCCTCTACGCACTCGCGTTAACCGGAATTAAGTGGTTTGGACCGATCACGCCATTAGGCGGTCTGACTTTCATGCTGGGTTGGGGGCTGTTTGTCTATGCAGCATTGCAAGTTAAAGAGGTGAAACAGTGAAACAGTTAATGCTCTACTGCCGTAGCGGATTTGAAAAAGAGTGTGCAGGAGAAATTCAAGATCGCGCCACTCAACTCGAAGTGTTTGGTTTCCCTCGCCTCAAAAAGAACAGTGGCTTCGTCATTTTCGAATGTTATCAAAACGGTGATGCTGAAAAGTTAGTCAAGGATCTAGACTTCAAATCGCTGATATTTGCTCGCCAGATGTTTGCTGTTGCAACCGAAATCGAGGAGCTTCCACGCGAAGACCGAATCTCGCCGATTTTGCAGCAGTTGTCGCAACTAGAGACCATGCCGCGCTGTGGCGATTTGCGTATTGAAACGCCAGACACCAACGAAGCGAAAGAGTTGCTCAAGTTCTGTCGCAAGTTCACTGTACCCATGCGTCAAGCCCTGCGTGGCAAAGGCATTTTGTTTGTCAAAGAGAGCCCGAAAAAACCGGTGCTGCATATCTGTTTTGTTGCACCTGGGCATTGCTTTATTGGTTACTCGCTCACCAGTAACAACTCACAGTTCTTTATGGGAATCCCGCGCCTTAAGTTTCCCGCCGATGCGCCAAGCCGCTCAACGCTCAAGCTTGAAGAAGCCTTTCATGTCTTCATTCCACGTGAAGAGTGGGACCAACGTTTGGCTCCGGGAATGTGGGGCGTTGACCTAGGGGCGTGTCCTGGCGGTTGGACGTACCAATTGGTGAAACGTTCAATGTTTGTTCACTCGGTGGATAATGGTCTTATGGCCGACAGCTTGATGGAGACGGGTCAGGTTAAGCATCATCAAGAAGATGGCTTTAAGTTTGAGCCTGCGCGCAAAAACGTCACTTGGTTGGTGTGCGATATGATTGAAAAGCCCTATCGCGTTGCTCAGCTTATGGGAGAGTGGATTATCAGTGGCTGGGCCAAAGAGGCGATTTTTAACCTTAAGCTGCCAATGAAAGGCCGCTATGATGAAGTGTTAGAAGATATTGAAAATCTGAAAATCTTTCTGCGTGAGCACGAAGTGAAGTTCAAGCTGCAAGCGAAGCATCTTTATCATGATCGCGAAGAGATAACGGTACATATTCAGTGTCTATCGAACATCTCGCCGAGATAACAATCGAGACCGGATTTCGTCCTGCGAGAGTTTAGAACGGACTGCGTCCTACGAGATGCTAATGCGCTTCGCTCCGAGCTCGGACTTCGTCCTTCGAGCGGGCACGTGATTGCTGATGAGTAAGTCTTTAACACTGAATTTTTGTTAGGGGTTTACGTCTAAAAGACAGAAAAAAAGGTTGACGCCTTAACGTCAACCTTCCAAGATTTTCTCGCTTCTCGCTTCTCGCTTCTCGCTTCTCGCTTCTCGCTTCTCGCTTCTCGCTT
>JBCAXU010000032.1:0-33423 GCA_038533895.1 Pseudomonadota bacterium
CGTACTATCGTTGAAATCCGCTGGCTACAAAAGCTTGCTGCTACTGCTGAAATTGCAGAAGTGCCAGCATTCAGCGCTGAAGCCAATCAATTCCTAGACGACCTTGCTGCAAACTTCTCTGAAGAAGATGCGCGCCGTATCAAAGAGATCGAGCGCACGACTAACCACGACGTAAAAGCAGTGGAGTACTTCCTTAAAGAGAAGGTGGCTGACGTTCCTGAGCTGCACGCAGTAAACGAGTTCTTCCACTTTGCCTGTACTTCTGAAGACATTAACAACACATCACACGCTCTAATGCTGAAAGAAGCACGTGAGAACGTGATTCTACCAGAGATTCGCAAGCTCATTGATGCAATCAAAGCGCTTGCAGTTGAATACCGCGATATCCCGCTACTCTCTCGTACCCACGGTCAGCCTGCGTCTCCATCGACAATGGGTAAAGAGATGGCAAACGTAGCGTACCGTATGGAGCGTCAATTTAAGCAAATCGAGAACGTTGAGATCCTAGCCAAAATCAACGGTGCGGTAGGCAACTACAACGCACATCTATCGGCTTACCCAGAGCTTGATTGGCACAAATTCTCAGAAGAGTTCATCACGCAGTCTCTAGGCGTAACTTGGAACCCTTACACCACTCAGATCGAACCACACGATTACATCGCTGAACTGTTCGATGCGATCGCGCGTTTCAACACTATTCTAATTGATTTCGACCGTGACGTATGGGGTTACATTGCCTTGGGCCACTTCAAGCAAAAAACCATTGCGGGAGAGATTGGTTCTTCAACCATGCCTCATAAAGTGAACCCAATCGACTTTGAAAACTCGGAAGGTAACCTAGGCTTGGCCAACGCAGTATTCGGTCACTTAGCACAAAAGCTGCCTATCTCTCGCTGGCAACGTGACCTAACTGACTCAACCGTTCTACGTAACCTAGGTGTGGGTGTTGGCTACGCAATCATCGCCTACACTTCTACGCTGAAAGGCATCAGCAAGCTAGAAGTGAACCGCGAAGCACTTCTTGCTGAGCTCGATAACAACTGGGAAGTACTTGCAGAGCCAGTACAAACGGTAATGCGTCGTTACGGCATTGAGAAGCCTTACGAGAAACTAAAAGAGCTGACTCGTGGTAAGCGTGTAGATGGCGAAGCAATGCGTAACTTTATTGATGGTCTTGAGCTTCCTGAGCACGAAAAAGCACGCTTGAAAGAGATGACACCAGCGAACTACATCGGTCAAGCAATTGAGCTGACAGATAAGCTGTAATAGTTTCGAGTTTCGAGTTTCGAGTTTCGAGTTTCGAGTTTCGAGTTTCGAGTTTCGAAAAATAGAATGGGTTGACGTTGGAGCGTCAACCCATTTTTATTGTCCGCTAGCTGTATGATGGCTTTCGAAAAACCACTTCTACTGCTTTTGGAAAAAAAGCGTGATGGTGCCGACTTCGATGCCAAACTTCTTAATTTTGGTCAGGTTGAACACGTGTTTTTCGTCTTGTCGGTACAACCAATCATCGAATGCAACCACGACACTCGAATCATCCATTTGCAGCTCAAAGTCGTACTGCCATTGCAACGCATTGCCAACTTCACGTCCCGTTGCGATGCCAATAATATCATCTGCCCGCCCCTGGTACGTACCATCAGCTAAGCGATCGATAGTCCAAATACGCTGCGTTTCCTCACCGTCGTCAAACACAAAATCTTCGACCAATGTTAAGGTGTTTCCATCCACACTCCCTACAATCTTAACTTCAAAACGGCGCGTCTGCTGTTCAGTATAATCTTGCACCATACCCCATGCGGTAGACTCGCCCTTAAAGTACTCAAACAAATCAAACCGTGGCCCCGACGCTTGATAATCATCTAGGTCACTTGAACAAGCAGAGAGGCCAAACAGTATGGTGAGAGTGACAACGATTTTAGAGATCCAGCGTTTCATTAACGGCTTCCTATCAGTTGAGAACGTAATTTAGGGTATTCAGTGTTAGGTGCGAGCCATATTGAGACGAAGGCGTCATTAAACGATTCGTCGTCAATATTGCCAATCTGTTGTGGACTCACCCCTATCTGCCCCTCAGAGGAATTTTTGAAATAGTAGAATCGACCCGTCTTTCCGTCCGTCACGTAAGTCAAATTAGTGCCTTCCTCGATGTTAGGGAAAACAGACGCAAGTTGCTTGGCCCACGGTTCAATTTGCTGCGGGTTGTAGCCAAGCTTTTGCCATTGCTCTATGGTGGCATCAAGAAGTTGCTGTTGGCTGATGTCTCGCTGATAAGTAATAGAAAGCGCCAGGGGATGAGGAGTAACATCTTCCTCTAACTGATATTGTCCAGTTGGGGAGAGAAGTCGAGAGTGATAAATGTCAAAAAAAAGCATCGACAATTGCGCTTCGCCCACTTTAGGCCAAACGCGCCAATCTGCTTTGCTTTCGTCTACGCTGGCGGCTAGAGCGCTATTGATTAAACCCAGAAATACCGCCGCTACGAGTACGACTTTCATAAACTAACACCCTCATTATCAAGTACACAACGACGACCCACTCAACAAATAGAATCGCAATCATTGGTAGTGTCTGCATCCCAAAGGACACAGCGCCAAGTTTCGCACCGGCTAAATAGCTCAGTGCGCCAGTACCACCACCAATCATTGATACGGCCGACAAGGGAAAGCGGCTCACAATTGGATGTAAATAAAACGCGTACCAGGAAAATATGCCCCATAGGGCCAAAAGCCACAAAGGTATCGTTGAGCTTGAGAAGTTGAACCACCCCATCGCCATATTGAGAGAGTCGACCGCCACACCCAATATCACAATTAAGGCGCAACGGGCTAGATTAAACCGCGAGAGAAAATAGCTCGCTACCCAAGTCAGGGTAACGACAATCAGTGCCAGCCACTGCCAGCTTTCACGTCCTATGACCGCAACAAACCACAAGATTTGAAACCAGGTCGAGACAAAAAGTAGCTGCTTGACTGACACTTAACCCACCTTATGGTCTTTCAAAGGTCATATGGACGGTACTGATCGAGCGCGCTTTAAAACCGCCCTCACAATAGCAGAAGTAGTAATTCCACATTCTGACGAAGCGTTGATCAAACCCAAGCTCTTCCACCCGCTGAATCTGTTGATTGAAGCGCAGATACCATTCTCTCAACGTTCGAGCGTAGTCTTGGCCAATATCGAACAGGTCTCGCAACACCAAGTCACTGTGTTTGGTTGTGGCTTGAGTTAAGGCAGTGATAGAAGGCAAAAACCCACCAGGGAAGATGTACTTTTGAATGAAGTCTACATTGTTGCTGTAGTAGTCGTAGCGTTGGTCAGCGATGGTGATCGCTTGAATCGCCATCAACCCACCAGGCTTGAGCAGTGACTGACACTTTTGAATGTAAGACGTGAGATACTGCTTACCTACAGCCTCTATCATCTCAATCGAGACTAGTTTATCAAACTGCCCTTCCAACAGACGATAGTCCTGCTTCAATAGCGTGATTTTCTGCTCTAAGCCTTTGCGCTCTATTTCCGCTTTGGCATGTTGATACTGCTGCTCGGAGATGGTGGTCGTAGTCACTCGGCATCCGTACTGCTCTGCCATGTATATCGCCATCGCCCCCCAACCTGTGCCTATCTCAATCACGTGATCGTCTTGGTTCAGCTTTAGCTGCTGGCAGAGACGCTCCATCTTATTGATTTGCGCCTGCTCCAGAGAGTCTTGCTCAGATGAAAACAAAGCGGATGAATAGAGCATCTTTTCGTCAAGGAACGTTTGGTACAGTTCGTTGCTGAGATCGTAATGCGCTTCAATGTTTTTCGCAGAGTTGTTCAGTGTATTTCGGTTCAACCAATGTGTGATTTGATAAGTGAGCTTAGACAGCAAGGTTGAGCGACTCTCAATGGAATCCAGAGCGGTGAGATTAAGCGCCATGAGCTCCATTACCTTGGTCAAATCGGGGCTATCCCACCAACCATCCATATAAGCTTCACCCGCAGCAATACTGCCACCTTTAAGTAGACGCGCATAAAAAGCTGGGTTATTGACCTCAATTATGGCGTGGGGCTGGCCATCTTGTGGCTTGCCAAAATTTTCTCGTGAGCCTTGATTGGCTTGTTGGGCAAAGTTTTCAATGACGGTCAATGAGCCAACTTGTAATTTGTAAAGGCATGAAAATGCAATGTTTCTCGCTGACTTTTGTAAAGAAGTCAGCTGAGTGGGGAAAGGTAAGGTTTGCGAGTTAATCATCTCCTAAGCTCCTTGTTATTGTTCTGCTTCGTGCTTGGTTTTGCCTTTACCTGCACCTTGTTGGTATTTGGGGTGTGAGTAAAACGGTGCTTTCTTTATCCAAAGCTTAAGCGCATGCCAGTAAATACCCGTGACTACTTTTACTGCCATAATTGGGGTTGCGATCAAATGCTTAAGTAATACTTTCGAGCTAAACGGCTGTTTGCTCATCTTAAGCGTAGCATCAAACTCTTTTTTCTCCCGATGGCACTCGAGATGAATAGACAACTTGTCGCGAGGCGGTTTTAGTTTCCATACGTACTGTTGCTCAATCGGGTTAAACGGTGATACGTGGAACGCTTTCTGGTGACGCCAAGTAGACTCATCTTTCGCATCCAGCAAGTAATAATGACGTTCATTCCACGGTGTATTGCTCACTTCTGCTAATAAATACCGCCACTCGTCATGTTTATCATACAGATAGTAGAAATTGACCGGGCTAAAATAGAGACCGAAATATCGTAAGTGAACCACGGCTTCAACGCGCCCCTGCATCGGTTCTGCGCCAAGCTGCTGTGCTTTTTCACAGACAGCGCTCTTTAAGCTGCCTTGACCAAGGTAATCTTCACGTTTGAAACGCGCCCAATGCCACCATCGGTCGCCGAACCCCCAGACTTTTTGCTTGAGTACCTCAATCTCATCCAGATCGAGCATGGGCATAAAGAGTCTATAGTCCAACGCATGGACCACAGGGGTAAAGCGGCGGTGACGAACGCTTCCTACCAACAAACGGCTACGGCAAGCTTCACCCATTAGGCAGCCCCTCGAGTCGTCATCTCGTTTTCAAGCTGTTCGATTCCGCGAACCACATCTAACCCACTGCGCACGCCATCTTCGTGAAAGCCGTTGTACCAATAAGCGCCACAGAACCAAGTCCTGGACATCCCGTTGATTTCATTACGTCTTTGCTGAGCAGCAATCGATTTTTGATTGAAAACTGGATGGTGATACACAAAGCGGCGCAATATTTTGTCCGCGTCAATCTGATCTTGGCTATTCAGTGAAACACAGAACGTTTTGGGTGCATCAATATGCTGCAAGATGTTCATGTTGTAGGTCAGCGTTGGCGCACGAACCTGCTGGTCTTCACTGCCCTCAAGCCAGTAGTTCCAAGAGGCCCAAGCGGCTTTGCGTTTAGGTAACAGGCTCTCGTCGGTATGCAAGATAACATCGTTAGCTTGATAGGCTAGGTCGCCTAGAATTTGCTGCTCACTTTGACCTGCATCAGTGAGAAGCTTTCTAGCCTGGTCACTATGACACGCGAATATCACCTGGTCGAAACGCTCAGTTTGACCATTCACTTGTAGAGTGACGCCAGCCTGATCTCGCATCACATTTTCAACAGGGCTGTTAAGGCGAATACGGTCAGCAAAACCTTGAGTCAGCGGTTTGATGTACTCTCTTGAGCCGCCGTTAATGACATACCACTGCGGCCGATTCGTCACATCAAGCAATCCATGGTTTAGGAAAAATCGTGCGAAGAAAGAGAGTGGAAACGCCCGCATATCAGCTAAGGTAGACGACCAGATGGCTGCGCCCATCGGCAAGATATAGTTTTCACTAAAGAAGTCACTAAACGCATGTTGAGATAAAAAATCACCCAGTGTTTGTTCACTGTGTTCGACTTTTTTTGCTACCTCTTTCACCATGCGGTTAAAGCGCAAGATCTCAAAGATGAACCCATAAAACTTAGGATTGAGCCAATTTCGCTTTTGAGCGAAAAGCGTGCTGATGGTGTGGCCGTTGTACTCTAAGCCGTTGTCATCATTGCGAACACTAAAGCTCATCTGGCTGGGTTTGCCGGTAACGCCTATCTCATTCATCAGCTTAATAAAATTCGGATAAGTCCTATCGTTGTAGACGATAAAGCCCGTATCAACCGCATAACTTTTGCCATCGAGTTCAACATCAACGGTGGCGGTATGTCCTCCGATATAGTCATTCGCTTCGAACAGGGTCACATCGTGTCGTTTATGAAGATAATACCCGCACGTTAACCCCGAGATGCCTGTGCCAATAATTGCTATTTTCATGTAATTAGTCCTGTCCTTGAGCGAGTAACTTAGCCGTCAATGCGTTTTGCCAACGGTAAGGCAGCGCGCCAATCAAACGTAAGATAGAAGTGAAACGTTTTGGAAAGTAGATATGGTCTTTCCCTTTCGCCAGTGCTTGCCGGATCTCTTGAGACGCGCGTTCGGTAGAGATCAGCATTGGCATTTCAAAGGTGTTTTTGTCGGTTAATGGTGTTTTCACAAAGCCTGGATAGATGATAGAAACATCGACCCCGCGCGGTTTGAGATCAAGCTGCAGAGTTCGCGCTAAATAACTTACTGCGGCTTTGGAGGCGCCATACGCCTCTGCCCTTGGCAACGCTACCTCACTGGCGATCGATCCCACAATCGCCACGCGATGACCAGACTGAAAGTAGCCCTGACAAGCTTCCAGCGCGTTGGTTAGCCCAAGCACATTAATCTCAATGACCCGTCGAAATAGAGCAGCGTCTATCATGCCATCATCAATGTATTCGCAATCCCCAGCATTGAAAATCCACAAGTGCGGAATTTGCTCGAGCGATGCCAGTGCCTGTTTGGTCTGTTCAAGATCGGTCAAATCAAACGCAACACCCGTTATAGAGGGATGAGTCTCGCTCATTTCATCCAATACTTGCTGGTTACGCCCACACGCAATCACTTCGATACCCTGCTTGGCGTAATCAATGGCAAGTTGCTTGCCGATACCCGATGTTGCTCCGGTGATCAAAACGCGTTTCATTGGCCGAGCCTCTGTTTGATGTTTTTAATGACGGCGCCCAAAACAGGCAGATTCTCATAAAGCATCTCGCCAAGATCGAAATAGTCGCGATGGTAAATAACCTTACCTTCATGAAATTTAATGTGGCTCACTCCATTGACTTGAATCACGGCCCCTTTAGACAATTTGGGGTGCTCTAACGACATCTGCCACGTGATAAAGCCACTTTCGCCCGTTTGTTGGTGCTCTATAATATTGAAGTCACAGCGCTTGACGTTGGCATACAGGGTTTCAAAGTAACGCTCAAGCTGCTGCCACCCTTCTAAGCGGTGCGCAGCGTCTTCAAACACGACCTGCTGATGGTAGACATCTGACAACAGGTGAAGATTGGATTTGTTGAGTTGTTGATATACCTGACTCACCGACTGCACATCCATTAACACTCTCCTCTCCAACGTGTACAACAACTTTTTTTGTACAACCATTAAACCATAGATGAAATTGAAAAGTTGTACAAATAAATTTTTGTATAACTTTTTGTTGTGAGTTGTACGTCATGCAATGATAAACAGATCAAAAAAGGCTTGGTTATAAACCAAGCCTTTTCAATATATTAGACGATAGAATTACGAGTTGCGTAACGCGTTGATGCGTTTATCAAGTGGCGGGTGGCTCATCAACAGCTCTGTCATTGAGCGTTTACCGTTGATACCAAAAGCCATCATTGAGCCTTCTAGTTGCGATTCGTGACTCATTTTCAAACGCTCTAGCGCAGCAATCATTTTGTGTTTACCGACCAAATGTGCAGCTCCGGCGTCGGCATGAAACTCTCTATGACGGCTGTACCACATGGTAATAAAGCTTGCTAAGAATCCGAACACCAGCTCCAACACGATGCTCACACCAAAATAGACCATCATGTTGCTGCCGCCTTCTTCTTCGTTGTCGTTCGATGCCACGATATTGGCGATAAAACGCGATAGGAAGATAACGAAGGTGTTCACTACACCTTGCATTAGGGTCATCGTGACCATATCACCGTTAGCAATATGACTCACCTCGTGGGCGAGTACCGCCTCTGCCTCGTCGCGTGTCATGTTGTGCAAAAGACCAGTCGATACCGCCACCAACGAATCATCACGTTTTGCCCCTGTGGCAAAGGCGTTGATGTCTGCCGAGTCATAGATAGCGACTGTTGGCATGCCAATACCGACTTGCTCAGATTGACGACGCACCGTTTCCAACAACCAGTGTTCTGTCTCGTTACGCGGCGATTCGATCACCATGCCACCCACAGAACGCAAAGCCATCCCCTTTGACATCATCAAAGAGATAAAAGAACCACCAAAACCAAACACGGCCGCCATTAACAATAGCCCTGATAGGCTTCCTGGCTGCATGCCCGTGACAGCATAAACAATATTTAGGACAACACTGAGCACCAGCACAACCGCTAGGTTGGTTGCCAAAAATAACATCACTCGCTTCATTTACTTTTCTCCAGATACGCAAGCATCTAATGACCTAAGCAGCAACGCTTAGATTTTTTCTTAGTGTATACATATAGTCTATCCCCTTTATTTACAAGGTTAAGAAGTAAATTGAAACATTTGTTTTCCAGTTTGTTCAATAACATGCAAACTTCCGTCTACAGCAAGCTTGGATCACGGAGACCAACAACAAGATCGCTTGTTAGACTTTGGTCGTATTGTAGCTCAAGCCAAAACTGCTAAATTTAGCTCAGATTGGAGATTCCAAGGAATAAGGAATAAGGAATAAAATAATGGTTGAAACTAACGACTATCAAATGGCTATTGATCTGTTGTGTTGTCATCTAGGTATTTCTGAAGACGAAGCGAAACAGCAGCTTGGCATTTCTGCTGAAGATAAAACGCAACAGCGTATTCTTGAAACCCAACACGCATTGATGGGCTTGAATCAAGATAAGTAACAAGCATAATAAAAAAATGGGCTGCCTTTTTGGGCAGCCCATTTTTTTATTACAACTTAACCATTGAGGAGCGGTGCGACATCTATATACTTGGCTAAATCCTTGCGCTTCACACTAGGCACATAGGGAATCTCACCAATTTTCGGCGCACTGATCTTTTGCTCTAGCATGGCAATGATATCCGCATAGTGCTCAGTGCCTGGGTTGATTCGATTTGCGACCCAGCCTATCACCTCTAACCCATCGGCTTTAATCGCATCTAAAGTCAACAACGCATGACTTAAGCAACCAAGCTTAATCCCGACAACTAACACGACTGGCAACTTCTCTTGTTGCACCCAGCTAGACAAACAATCTGTATCTGACACCGGAACACGCCACCCTCCAGCGCCCTCAACCAAGACGATATCAGAACTGCGCTTATGCTGATCAAGTTTATCGCTCAATAATGCATAGTCGATAGTGACACCTTCTCGCTTAGCGGCAATGTGAGGCGAAGCTGGTAGCTCCAGCGCATATGGGTTGACGCTGTCATAATCGATATCAACCGTCGCCGCTCTCTGTAAATAGAGCGCATCTGAATTTCGAAAGCCCAGCTCCGTATTCTCACTTCCTGCGGCCACTGGTTTATAACCAATGGTTCGCAAACCTTGCTGCGCAAGCGCATTGAGAATCGCTTTAGACGCAACTGTTTTTCCAACATCGGTATCCGTACCCGCAATAAAAAATGCATCAATCATAGATGAATAACCCCTAAACAAACCTGATATGTTGCAGGTAGAAGACCTTGATGGTTCCGAAAGACTTGATATTCTCGCTCGACACCAAGCAATGCACGGCGACTGGTTAGGCCTTGAGAACGACCATTGACATGAGTAGCGCCAATGCCTTTCAAGTCGCGCATCAGCGCAAATGCCGACGTATACCAAACTGTAATTGCTGGTAAGTCTAGTTGATGGGTATCACAGTCAGATTGCGCTAACGCAACTTTTATCTGATTGAGTGGGGTAAACTGATTCACGTGTTGATATGCATCAATTTTTCCCCAGGCTTGTTTGAGCTCAGATAAAGATCCGTCTAATAATGTAGAGACAAAGGCTTGTCCTCCATCTCTTATCACTCGACGGATTTCTCGCAGCGGGACTGCAAAATCTGAGCACCACTGCAACGCAAGACTCGAGAACACGTAGTCGACGCTGTTATCACGTAATGGCAAAGATTCAGCATCCCCTTGGATGTAAGTGGTAACTTTGTTCGCACAGCGCTGCTTTGCCACATCTAGCATCTGAGCTGACAAATCAAAACTGATCACCTCAGCGCCACGCTCGGTTAAAGCTTGGGAGAAATAGCCCGTTCCACACCCCAAGTCGAGCACCACCTTGCCGCTCAAATCTTTAGGCATTTTACCCAATAGGCGCTCACCAACATCACGCTGGAACGCCGCATGACGATCATAGGTTTTTGCGGCGCGGCCAAACGCCTCCGCAATTGGCTTTTTATCTACGCTGGGACAAAAGACATTCAAAGCCGCTTCCATTAACCAATCTCCTGGCTAAGCCGTTTAAGTTGACTGGCCAACAATTCAACATCTTGCTTGGTGTGTGATGCCGTCAAGGTTACCCTTAACCGGGCACTCCCGGGCACTACAGTCGGCGGCCGAATCGCACTTGCCCAGATACCTTGTCGTTTGAGGCGTTGCGAGTAATCATTCGCCACTTCGCTCTGACCAACAACAAACGGCTTAATCGCGGTAGGTGTATAACGATACTCAGGGCAATCGCTCAACAGACGATCGTAATAATCTGTTAGTTCAGCCAGCTTTTCACGGCGCCACTCTTGTTGCTGAATCATGTGCGCGGCTTTGTTTAGTGCAAATGCTTGCGCGGGGGGCATAGCGGTTGAGTACACGTGGTGGCGAGCGAACTGGGTCAGGTAGTCGCCCAAGGTTAGGCTGCACATGATCGCCGCACCAGATAGGCCAAACCCCTTACCAAAAGTGACAATCAACACATCAGGCATCACTTCGGCGCGCGCGCAGGTTCCTGCTCCTTTTGGCCCTAATACCCCAATGCCATGGGCATCGTCTACTGCGAGCCAAGACTCAGGTTGAACCAGTGAGGCAATTTCAGCAAGCCGAGACAGGTCACCATCCATGCTAAACACTCCCTCAGTCACGACAAGGCAGCTAGGTGCAAGTAATTTTTCGAGATGTTCAATATCGTTGTGACGAAAACGCTTCATCGTCGCGGGCGACAGCATGCCCGCCTCTATTAACGACGCATGGTTGAGTTTGTCTTGTAACAACAGATCTTGTTTTTCGAGCAAAGCAAACAGCAAAGCTTGATTGGCCGAAAACCCAGAGCCAAACAAAATGGCTCGCTCAAAACCAAGCCAATCGCACAAAGTGTGCTCTAACTCAGCGTGTGCCGAGCCAAAACCGGTCACCAACGGCGACGCACCACTGCCATTACCATACTTATCCAGCCCTTGCTGCCAGGCGCTTGTGAGTTGCTTATCTGTGGCTAAACCAAGATAGTCGTTACTCGAGAAGTTGACATAACGTTGGCCCGCGCAAAGTAACTCGCGAGCATTGCCACCCTCAATCTGGTGCAGTTTCCGCTGTAATCCTTGCTGTTTTCTTGCCGAGAGAGCTTGCTCAACTCGTTGGTTAAACGCTGGCATCGTAGAACAAGTCATCCTTACTCGGTCTGGCAGCAACGCGTTCAACGACTCGGTCAAGCAGCTCGTTCTCTTCAATCTGATCGGGTTTTTGCGATACTTCATCACGATTGATGCCAAGCTTATTAAACAGCTGTAAGTCTTTATCTTCCGATGGGTTAGGCGTGGTGAGCAGCTTACAACCATAAAACACCGAGTTGGCACCTGCCATAAAGCAAAGCGCCTGCATCTGTTCATTCATGTTTTCGCGACCTGCCGACAGACGCACCGCCGATTGTGGCATCATGATTCGAGCGATAGCAATCAAGCGAATAAAATCAAATGGCTCGACGTCGTCGACTTTTTCTAATGGTGTGCCTTTCACTTTGACCAACATGTTGATCGGAACGCTCTCTGGATGAGTTGGCAAGTTAGCAAGTTCGACCAAAAGCCCCGCTCTGTCGTTGGCACTCTCGCCCATACCGATAATACCACCCGAGCAGATTTTCATTCCCGCATCGCGCACATGGGAAAGTGTGTCCAATCTGTCTTGATAGGTACGAGTGGTAATGATGTTGCCGTAAAATTCCGGTGAGGTATCTAAGTTGTGATTGTAATAATCCAGTCCAGCATTCGACAGTTGCTGCGCTTGGTCAGCGGTCAGCATGCCCAAGGTCATACAGGTTTCGAGTCCCATCTCCTTCACACCTTTGATCATCTCGGTGAGATGAGGCATATCGCGCGCTTTTGGGTTCTTCCAAGCTGCACCCATACAAAAACGCGTCGAGCCGGAACTCTTAGCTTTTTGCGCGGCATCAAGCACACGTTCAACTTCCATCAAGCGCTCTTTCTCTATATCGGTCGTATAGCGCGCGCTCTGAGGACAATATTTACAGTCCTCAGGACAAGCGCCGGTTTTGATTGAGAGTAAAGTGCTGACTTGCACTTGGTTGGGTTGTTGGTACTTTCGATGAACCTGCTGTGCTTCAAAGATCAAGTCCATAAACGGCTTTTCCATTAGCGCACGAACTTGCTCGACGGTCCAGTTATGACGAACTTCCACCTGCTTTCCTTTGATTATTGTTAGTTTGCTTGGCTAGTCTACCGACACACGGTAAACTGTCAACAACACAAAAACCCAAAGGTTTACCTTTGAGTATTTTTTAATCGATTTTATGTTTAGGTATTTTATGGATCTTGCCTTCGATCGCCGTCATATCTGGCACCCCTACACATCAACCCTGACACCTCTGACCTGCTATCCAGTAGACTCAGCCCAGGGCGTTACCCTCTATCTTGAGGATGGTCGGGCTCTGATTGATGGTATGTCTTCCTGGTGGTCAGCCATTCATGGCTACAATCATCCTGAGTTAAATGCCGCCGCCCATACGCAGATTGATAAAGTCTCACACGTGATGTTTGGTGGAATCACTCATCAACCTGCAATTGATTTATGCAAAAAATTGATCGCATTGGCGCCCGACAATCTACAACATGTATTTTTAGCTGACTCTGGATCTGTCGCGGTCGAAGTCAGCTTGAAAATGGCCCTGCAATATTGGCATGCAAAAGGTGAATCTCGCTCTAAGTTTCTGACCCTGCGAGATGGCTATCACGGTGATACTTTTGCGGCTATGTCAGTGACTGATCCAGACAACTCGATGCACTCCTTGTATAAAGGCTTTCTTCCGGAGCATATCTTTGCCAACTCGCCAAAAACAGGGTTCTGGCAAGAATGGGATAAGTTAGACTTAGAGGACTTCAGGGCCAAGCTAACCAGACATCACACAGAAATAGCGGCAGTCATTCTAGAGCCGATAGTCCAAGGTGCGGGCGGAATGCGAATCTACCACCCTAAGTTTTTGCAAGGGGTGAGAGAGTTATGTGACCAATTTGGTGTGTTGTTGATCTTAGATGAGATCGCGACAGGATTTGGCCGCACAGGCAAGATGTTTGCTTGTGAACATGCCGCTATTGAGCCTGATATTCTTTGTGTAGGAAAAGCGCTTACCGGTGGCTATATGACCCTCTCTGCAACGATGACAACTTCAAAAGTTGCCGATACCGTATGTGGCGGAGAAGCAGGCTGTTTTATGCACGGCCCCACGTTTATGGGTAACCCGCTGGCGTGCGCCGTGGCAAGTGCAAGTATGGCGCTGCTAGAGCGCAATGAGTGGCAACAACAGACAAAACAGATTGAGCAACTCTTCGCGGAATTATTGCCTAAGTTAACTCAATACGACTTGGTTGCCGATGTACGATGGCTCGGCGCTATCGGCGTCGTCGAAACTAACCGACCAGTAAATATGGAAGCGATTCAAGCACACTTTGTCGAGCAAGGGGTGTGGATTCGACCGTTTGGCAAGCTGATCTATATGATGCCGCCGTTTATTAGTGAACCTGAGCATATTGAGAAGTTGGTTGATGCAGTTGAATCGGCGTTAAAACGAGAAGAATGCTTTAGTGGGTAACACTTTAGTTTCGAGCTGCGAGTGGCGAGTTATAAAAGCTCGCAGCTCGAATCTTCAAGCTATATGTTATTCTTGATCAATCATCCAGCGACGGAACGCTTTACGCTCCTCTTTAGAAGATTTTAGGTACCAGGCTTTTAGTTGGTCTATGTTTGAAGAAACAACAGGTTTGGTAGGTGAGGTCTTCTCTACTTTGCTAGAAGTGGATGCCACAGCCGCAGTTGTTGTGGCAACCGCAATAGCCTTAGCTTCAACTGGCTTGTCGACTAATTTACCGTCATTAAAGTAGATACCTTGCTTTGCATTATGCTCAGCAACACGTTTTTCAAGCCCTGAAAAAGGAAGAAAACCAGACTTACCTTTAATTACAGATTGCTTATAGTCAACGATTTTATCGTCAACTTTCACAAGCCATTTAGGGTTGTTGTCGTCAAAGGCTTTTTTCGCCTCATTAATACTTCTTGCAACTGGATGATAGATTATCACTTCATCGCCGGTCACATTAAATGATATTGCAAATGGTTTTGAGGTGAACACATCACTGCTTGAGCCTTTAGACATATCCTTGTTCATTCTGAGCACTACTTGATTGAAGCCTTCGCTTATCTCATTTTTGCCGATTTTACTCTCTGCGGCCTGACCATTGATATACAAAATATCGACCCCACGCTTTGGCATCAATGTAGCGGCATTCGCTAAGCCGAAAGTCAAGCTACTCAACATGGCGATTATAAGGCTGTACTTCATTATTTATCCCTATTTAACGGAAAGACGAGTAATATTTACATCAAAAAATAACAAAAGCCACCCTAAGGTGGCTTTTGTGTGTTTCTAAGCTTTCTCTAATTAAGAATTAGAATGATGCTTCAACACCAATTGCTAGACCAGTGTTATCATCAACATCTTTTTGGTCAAAACCACCAACCTCAGCGTAAAGTTTAGTGTTAGGTGCAACAGCGTAAGTGGTGTTCACAAACCAACGGTCAACTTCTTTAGCTTTGTTGTCATGATCTGCAAGTGAGTAACCTGCAGCGAAGCCTACTTTACCCATTGTGTAGTCAGCAGCGAATGAAAGAATGCTGTTGTCAGAGTTGTCAGCGTCTTTGTCTACTGCGTAGTAAGCTACTGCAAGACCTACATTTTCGATACCGCCGTACACAACTTCTAGAGCGTATGCAGTATCATCTTTCTTAGCTGCAGAGTCGTCTGCGTTGTAGCTAGCAACGAATGCTGAAAGATCAAAGTCTGCTACGCGGTAACCGAAACGAGCATCATAGTACTCATCCTGAGAACCGCGTACTTTTGAATCGATAGAAATGTCAGTGACATCTAAAGATAGGCCTTGAGTTAGTTTGTTTTGAACATAACCAAGTGTTGCGTAGAACGTACCGTTGTCGAAATCGTAACGAACCGCTTCGTCTGAACACGTATCTGTCTTAGCATCAAGCAGAGTGGAGATACCGAACGCTTCATCTGAACCGATGCCTAGGTCATCAGCCGCAGTACACAGACGACCGAATTTGATTGAACCAGCTGTGTTGTGGTAAGCAGCTACGTAGGTATCGCCATTGCGAGTAACTTCAGAGTTTGTGCTCTCAGAACCGTTGAACTCCCAGTATGCACCAACTGTCCAGTCGCTGTTTACCATGTAACGGATGTCGAAGCCAAAATCAGCATCTTCGATGCGTTGTTGCATTTGGCTGCTGCTGAAGCTGCTAGAACTGAAAGAGCTACTAGAGTCTTTTTCATAATAATCCACTGCCTTTTCTATAGAATGGGAAATCCTTGTCCGGTTCCCTTTTGTTTTTTGATGATGGCTCTTACTTCTTATGAGTAGGATGTCATCGCCACTAAATTCGAGGTCTAGATTGCAAAAGATTATCCGGCGTGTCAAATGTTATAAAAAACAAGACTAAAAAAACATAAAATCATTAAAAAACAATTACTTACATTTTTGCATGTACAAAATACGACCAAGTTCATAGGATTTCCCAGCTTATTCAACCAAATGCGGTGAAGTTCATATTTGGCATAAAACTCTAAAATACAGATAAAAAGAAATCAAAATCAGACAAAAACTCCACCTCAACACAAGTTATGGCGTGATATATTTTTTACATTTAGAATTAATTGTAACTCACTGAAGGTTCAGTTTTTTTTTGTGAACAAGATCCATATTTGATGATTAAGGATTCTATTTCGTGAACTAAGTAGTGTTTAGCAAACTGTGCTATGATGCCGCCCCCGTTCGTTAGGTCGCCATATGATTACCAGTAAAGCCCAACAAGCTATTCGCACTAGCTATAAAAACCTTCAATTTCAACTTGACCACTTTGTCCCTCGTAGAGCGCAAAACTATCTGGTGGCAGAGATAGCTAAAACACTGTGTGGGGAATACCACAAATCCACACGAATGATTGTTGCTGAAGCGGGAACTGGCATTGGTAAGTCGCTCTCCTATTTAATGGCGACGATACCGGTGGCGGTTTTCAATCGACGTAAAGTGGTGATCTCAACCGCGACCGTTGCTCTGCAAGAGCAGTTACTCAACAAAGACCTACCGCTATATCGACGTCTCACCGACTTTGAGTTCTCTTTTTTGCTAGCAAAAGGCAGACAACGATATTGCTGTGCAGAAAAGCTTGCCTCCGCCAGTGGCGTAGATGGTGGCCAGTTGGCCATGTTCGAAAGTAAACCGAAACGCAAAGACATTGAGCAGCTTGAAACTATGTACAAAGCATTGGCACAAGGAAAGTGGGATGGCGACCGCGACGCTTGGCCGAAGCCGATTAAAGATGAACTGTGGCAGATGATCGTCAGTGACAAGCATAGCTGCAAAAACAGCATGCCTGCCCATCGCAACTGTCCATTTCAAAAAGCACGCGCAGAGCTCGACAAAGTAGATGTGATCATTGCTAACCACAGCTTGGTGATGGCGGATGCCGATCTAGGTGGCGGGGTTATTTTGCCTGAACCAGAAAACACCCTCTTTATATTTGACGAGGCCCATCACCTTCCGCATGTCGCGCGCGATCACTCTTCAGCCGCCGCTAGTTTGAAAGGCGCGGCTTCATGGCTTGAGAGGCTCAATCCATCAGTGACCAAATTCGCCAATCTCGCAGACGAAAAGCGCGTCGCTCGATTTCGCAATGAGCTACAAGATTCCGTTCAGCAGTTACTGCCCTCTTTATCCCAATTGGCGAGCCGTTTTGATCCTGCTCATTTCGAGGACGACATTTACCGCTTTGAAAATGGCGAATTGCCGACATGGCTAGAAGAAGAAGCGCGAGATCTTAATAGGCTATCTCAAAAGGGCGCTCAAGCAGTGGTAAAAATCGCCGACTTAATTGCAGAGCGAGTTAAGGATGGCGAGTTATCAAACAAGCTCGCTGAGCCAGCTCTCGCGGAACTCGGCTTTTACATTCAGCGTATGGACAATCTAGCGCAAGTTTGGCGCTTAATGGCAGAGCCAACTCGAGAAAAGGGGGCGCCCCTTGCCCGCTGGCTCGAAGTCAGCAAAGAGCGAGAGGGCGATTTTATCGTCAACGTTTCACCGTTAGAGGTAGGCTGGCAACTGGATCAACAAATCTGGAGTCGCTGTGTGGGTGCGGTGCTGACCTCTGCCACTTTGCGCGCACTTAACTCGTTTAGCTTTTTCTGTCGTCAGGCAGGGATCAGTGAGAAAAGCGAAGATGGCGTGCGCTTTTTGGCGCTTGCATCGCCTTTTGATTATGCACAGCAAGCAGAACTGCGCATCCCTAAAACCCCTTGTGAGCCACAAGCGCCTCAGTTCACTGATTACTTGATTGAGGCGCTTCCAAAGCTGATCATCGAGAATAAAGCCAACTTAGTTCTGTTCTCTTCTTACTGGCAAATGAATCAAGTTGCCGAGGCTTTATCTAGCCTATTTGTAAAAAAAGGTTGGGCTCTACAAGTTCAGGGACAAGAATCGCGCTCAGAAATACTAAAAAAACATAAAACCCTAGTACAATGCCAGAAGACCAGCGTGCTATTTGGAACTGGGAGTTTTTCCGAAGGGCTTGACCTTCCGGGAGATCTTCTTGAGAACTTGGTGGTTACTAAGATACCGTTCGCGGTTCCAACCTCTCCCGTCGAACAAGCGCATGCAGAATACATCGAGCGTCGTGGCGGCAACCCATTTATGCAAATCACGGTTCCCGAGGCGAGTAAAAAGTTAATTCAGTCTGTAGGTCGTTTGCTGCGTAAAGAGCGCGACTCTGGTACAGTCACCATACTCGATCGCCGATTGGTCACGAAACGTTATGGTAGTGCGTTGCTCGACTCACTCCCTCCCTTTAAACGCGTGATTGAATAGCACTCCAAACAATAAGAAGAATCATCTATGGAATTTCTCGAGCCAACCGTTTTGATTGTGTTGGCATTAGTCGCTTTTGCTGCTGGATTTATCGATGCGGTTGCTGGTGGTGGCGGCATGTTGACCGTCCCAGCGCTGCTATCATTGGGATTACCACCACACATTGCGCTTGGTACCAATAAGCTGGCCGCAACCTTTGCTTCATCGACCGCCGCGTTCACCTATTATCGAAAGCGTTTGTTTCGCCCAGAATGCTGGAGCCGAACCTTTTTCGCAACCTTAGTTGGCGCCATACTCGGTACTTTGGTTGTCGATTGGATCAGCACCGAATGGCTGGAAAAAATACTCCCTTTGATTATTTTAGCCGCTGCGATTTACACCATCTGGCATAAAACGCCAAGCACAAGCGATAATGCCACCCCTGAACCTTGTCCAACGTTGCACAAAAAGCAATATTTACAAGGCCTCTCGCTCGGGTTTTATGATGGCGTCGCCGGCCCAGGCACGGGCGCTTTTTGGACCGTGAGTTCTATGGCGCTCTATCGACTCAACATCTTGCTCGCATCTGGTCTTGCCAAGGCGATGAACTTCACTAGCAACTTTACGTCGTTAATTACGTTTGCTGTGCTGGGGCATATTGACTGGGTACTCGGTCTGACTATGGGCGTTTGCTTGATGGCGGGAGCATTTGTTGGCGCTCATTCAGCGATTCGATTTGGCGCGAAGTTCATTCGCCCCGTTTTCGTGACCGTAGTGAGTATTTTGGCCGTCAAACTCGCCTATGACGCTTGGTTGGTTCCACTTTGACGGAGAAAGCACTATGAGTAGAATTCGTCAGTTGCAAAGTACACTGGAGCAGCTTGCTGTGCAGGCCGCCGGCCTCGATAGACAACGTGGTGAACACCACTTGCCGTTATTCGACGAGCGCCTGTTCCAATCTAAAGCCAAACTTCTGGTTCCTTGCGTTAAAGAGACGCAAGCGACGCTCGCGACTTTAGTGCGTGAAGAAGAGGCCAATAAGCTCACTCCGATGCGCGCCGAATATTTGACTGAGCGCTTATTTGCTCAAGTGGCCGCCATTCAACGCGAGCTTGCCACCACCAATATCCGTAAGCACGAACCTAAGCACAAAAGCTATTTTCAAAAGCCTATTAACGAGCTTTATCAGCAGCTCTCCCAGCATCAAGAGTGGGAGCGAAGACTGATGGAAATGGTGAGAGATAAGGAGCTGGCGTTGCAATATGCCCCACCGTTTCAGCAACAAGCCGCTCAGCAAGCGTTGTTGACCACAGAACAGCGCCTAAAGCGCTGTCAGGAAGCAAAGCTTAAGATAGAAAAGCAAATCACCTATAGAGAGAGACATCAATCATGACCTCGCAAGGATTAGAGAATGCGCCTGATGAAATCAAATTAGCCGTTGACCTGATTTATTTGTTAGAAAGCAATCACGTCGATCCCAAAACGGCATTGGCAGCGATAGAGATGGTCAAAGCGGATTTAGTCAATAAGCTGGAAAATGACGCTCAATAAATTCAAGGCTTCGCCAATGCGAAGCCTTGATTGTATTTAAGCTCAAAATTGCCCTCATCAAACTTTAAATTGATTGACCAGTTGCTGCTGCTTGTGTGATAAGTCGCCTATCTGGCTGCTGACATTTTCTGACTCTTCAGCCTGAGACAATATCTGTGCGCTTAAGTCGCGTATATTACTGACGCTCTGGTTGACCTCTGCCGACACCGATTGTTGCTCTTCCGCTGCTCGTACAATTTGCGAGTTCATATCGTTAATAGACGCAATCGCCTCAAAAATATGAGTCAGCTCTTTGGCGGCATTTTGCACATGGTCTGCAGCGTCGTTGGCCAGATCGTTGCCATCTTGAATCGCCTGTACCACATCGCGCGTGCCAGTTTGAACGCTTTCAATGACCTGTCGAATCTCTCCAACAGAATCTTGAGTTCTGCTGGCTAGGTTACGCACTTCATCAGCGACAACCGCAAAACCACGTCCTTGCTCCCCTGCCCGGGCCGCTTCGATCGCCGCATTGAGCGCGAGCAAGTTAGTTTGCTCTGAAATGCCCTCTATAACAGTAAGAATTTCTGTAATGTTGGCATTGTTGTTGGCCAACTCCTCGACCACAGGCACCGCCGCTGTCATTCTTTCGACCAAGCGAGCCATTTCCGCTTGAGACTGTTCAATCACTTTCTGCCCGCTCCCTGCGGCTTCATTGGCTTGCTCAGCCGCGCTTACTGCAGTTTCGGCGTTTTGTACCACTAAGCTCGCGGTTTGAGTCATCTCTTCCGCCGCTGTCGCCACTAAGTCAACCTCTTTGAACTGTGAATCACTGCTGGCTCTGGTTTGCTGCGCTGCGACACTGGACTGTTGTGATGTAGTACCAATTTGTAATGTGGTATCAACAACATCACTAATAATTGACTGCAGCTTATCTAGAAACTGATTGAATCCGCGGGCAAGTTGGCCAATCTCATCGTTAGATGCAACCTCCAGTCGCTGAGTTAAATCCCCTTCCCCCGAAGCAATATCTTCAAGTCTAGCGACAACGGCTCGAATCGGTTTCACCAGGCGTGCAGCTGAAATCGCTATAGTCGCTAAGCCGATCATTACCAGCACAATACCGGCAATCAGCTCGGTAGTGATGCTAGACTCGACTTGGTGACTAATCGTTGCATCGAGTGCTAGCGCATCCGCCAACACGCTATCACGCGGCATATCAAACAGTACTCCCCACGTTTGATTGGCGATCATAATCGGCGCAAATACCCGTAACCATTCACCATCATCACTCCAGCTGGTATCCACTTGCTGACCAAATAGCAGATCAGTAAGCTGAGCACTGGTTAAGGTATTACTGGTATAAGGCTGGCCAATGATACTATCGCTATCATCACTCGCAATGAGTGTGCCATCGAGACTGACGATGTTTATGCTGCCGCTGCCAGAGAATAGCTCACTGTCCGACTGAGCCACGACCGCTGCCAGACCATCGAGGCGCAGATCGATACCAAAGAAACCGATGGCCACATCATCAATCAGTAGCGGAACGGAAATCGAGGTCGTGAGAAACTGCCCACTATCATGGTTGACCAACTGAGGTGTCGTGATACAGGTTTCGCCGGAAGAGAGAGGACAGAAAAAACGCTCACTATTTAAGTCATCGGCTAAGGTGGCTTCAGACAGTACATTCGCTACGACATTTTCGCCATTGGTGGCAATCGTCCAGTAAGGTGCAAAACGGCCAATATCATTTGAACCAACATACTCTGCATCAATATAGTTGCTATCTTCTGCATCGAGTAAATCCGGCTTGAACACTAAGTAGGCGCCTTGAATCGTATCAAAGTCGAGTACTGCGCGTCGCACCATTTCATCAAGACCTGTTCGTAAGGTTTCGCTGTCACCAAAGTTCTCTTCGCTGAGCGTTTTTTGGAACATCGCACTTGAGGCCAGCATTTCTGCCCGGTAAAGCGCGCCGCTCAAGTATTCGGAGACTTCTGTGGCATTTAACAGCGCTCGAGTTTCCACTATTTGTTCTGATTTATCGCTCACCGACTGAGCACTTTGCGCTTTTATTTGTTGTTGATTACTGACCGCATTGAAGACTGAAAAACCGATCAAGGATAAAGAAGTGACCAGCAGGCAGACGCCCGCTAGCAAGGTGATTTTCCATTGCACTGATAAGGTTCGCATACTACTTCCTTTTAGCAAACTCGATTTTGAATGTTAGGCTAAACCTAAATAACACAGTGAATTACATCATAATTCGCCGATTTATCAATCGAAAGTTTCAATTTTGTTAACAATCACTGACAAGCTGACCACGATTCACGTCAGTGTTTATTTGATGTTAGTATGACGGCAACAAAAACACGAACTGTCAGCAAAAAA
Organism: Pseudomonadota bacterium; assembly: GCA_038533895.1. Taxonomy (GTDB): domain Bacteria; phylum Pseudomonadota; class Gammaproteobacteria; order Enterobacterales; family Vibrionaceae; genus Vibrio. The sequence continues at coordinate 22,347 of JBCAXU010000032.1, forward strand.
GGAACCCAGATGAAAGTCATTTCTTTCAACATCAATGGCCTGCGTGCTCGCCTTCATCAACTACAAGCGGTAATCGATAAGCACCAGCCCGATGTTATTGGCCTTCAAGAGATCAAGGTGCACGACGAAGCTTTCCCTATCGAAGCCGTTGAGGCAATGGGCTATAACGTTTATTTTCATGGCCAAAAGGCGCACTACGGTGTGGCGATGCTGTGTAAAAAAGAACCACTTTCGGTACAAAAGGGATTCCCTACTGACAATGAAGAGCATCAGAAGCGGATGATCATGGTGACAATGGAAGACGATCAAGGTGAGGAAGTTACTATTCTTAATGGATACTTTCCACAAGGTGATAATATTGCTCATGAAACTAAGTACCCATATAAACGTCAGTTTTACCAAGATCTGATGACTTACCTGAACGACAATCACAGCAATCAACAACAATTGATTGTAATGGGCGATATCAATATCAGTCCGCTCGACAACGATATCGGCATCGGTGAGCCAAACCGTAAGCGTTGGCTGAAAACGGGCAAGTGTTCATTTCAACCGGAAGAGCGTGAGTGGTTGAAGACACTACTAGACTGGGGCTTTGTCGATACGTTCCGCCAAGTCCATCCAGACGTCAATGACCGCTTCTCCTGGTTCGATTATCGCTCAAGAGGTTTTGATGACAACCGTGGCCTGCGGATTGATGTAGTTTTAGCCACACCATCACTAGCAGCAAAGTGTGTCGAGTCCGATATCGATTACGAACTGCGCGGCATTGAGAAGCCGTCTGACCACGCCCCCATTTGGTCGACGTTTAAGTAGCGAGAAGTGAGAAGCGAGAAGCGAGAAGCGAGAAGCGAGAAGCGAGAAGCGAGAAGCGAGATTATTGTCATTCTGGACGTTGAACAAAGGTTTTGCTTCAAAAACTGGTATTAAGTTGAACTACTCGAATATAAAAAATCCGGAGCGCGGGCTCCGGATTTTTTTATTTTAAGCGAATGGTTGCACTAGATGGCAATAAAGTCTGCTTTGCAGTCTGGATTCACGTCTGCTTCGTAGTCAACGCCTTCCACACCGAAACCAAACAGTTTCAAGAACTCTTCTTTGTACTCAACATAGTCGGTAAGCTCTTTGAGGTTCTCGGTAGTAATTTGTGGCCATAGCTCACGGCAATGCTGCTGGATATCGTCTCGCAGTTCCCAATCATCTAAGCGTAAACGGTTTTTCTCATCCACTTCTGGTGCGCTGCCATCTTCTTTATATAGACGCTGGCTGAACATACGGTAGATTTGCTCCATACAACCTTCATGCACACCCTGCTCACGCATCTTCTTAAACACCATAGCGATATACAGTGGCATAACAGGAATCGCAGAACTTGCTTGAGTCACAACCGATTTCAGCACCGCAACATTGGCACTGCCACCAGTCGCTGCAAGTTTGTCATTAAGTGCGGTTGCTGCACGATCTAGGTCCATTTTCGCCTTACCGAGAGCGCCGTCCCAATAGATTGGCCAAGTCAGCTCAGTACCGATGTAGCTGTATGCAACCGTTTTACAGCCGTCGGCAAGCACGCCTGCTTCTGATAGTGCATTGATCCACAGCTCCCAATCTTGACCACCCATAACGGTGATGGTGTCTTCGATTTCTTGCTCTGTGGCTGGCTCAACGCTCGCTTCAATGATCACATCTTTGTTGGTATCTACTGCCGTTGATGTGTAGGTTTCACCAATTGGTTTCAAAGAAGAGCGAACTAGCTCACCAGTTTCTGGCATTTTACGAACAGGCGATGCGAGTGAGTAGACCACCATATCAATCTGACCAAGATCTTGTTTAATCAGGTCAATGGTCTTCTGTTTTGCTTCATTAGAAAATGCGTCACCGTTTAGGCTTTTCGCATACAAGCCTTCTTCACGCGCCAGCTTTTCGAACGCCACGGAGTTGTAGAAGCCAGCGGTACCTGGTTTCTTCTCTGTGCCTTCTTTTTCAAAAAATACACCGATAGTTGAAGCGCCGCCACCAAATGCTGCCGCAATACGAGAAGATAGACCGTAGCCACTGGATGCGCCAACCACTAGCACGCGCTTTGGTGCGTTTTTGATTGGGCCTTGCGCTTTTGTGTATGCGATTTGTTCTTTTACGTTAGCTTCACAACCCACTGGGTGCGTTGTGGTACAGATAAATCCACGAATTCTAGGTTTGATGATCATATTCAACTTCCTTTAAAAAACTCCGCTAGGATAAAAGTTTCACCCGCAGTTCGCATCTAATTTCTGTAAAAATGTCGGTAAAATGCAAGTGGTTGGAGGTCTTTTATAGATTCTGCACAAAATAAAGGCACCTACAATGAGGTGCCTTGAATTTGTCTTATGTCTAGCTATTGCTTAGCGAAATATCGTTATTACGCAGCGCTATCCAGTTTTGCTTTCGACTTTTTTGTCTCACCATGAGTGCGAACTGCGCTGAAATCATGACTAAAGTGGTCAACTTGAATCGCTTTGTAACGCAACTTGTCTGCAGCTAAGATCTGGTCGACTTCTTCCTGAGTCAACACGTCAGCTTGTAAAGCTTGAGCAAGACGGTCTTTTAACAGACCTTTACGAGCCACTTTACCCTCTTTCGCCGCACGCATCAGTTTACGCTCCAAGCCTTTAACGCTGTACATCGCTAAAAACGCATTTTCCATCAAGCCGACGCTGTCGTTTTCATCTTTACCTATGTAGCAAAGGTGAGTCAGACGGTCACGGTGTGCCCCCGGTGTCATCAGGCTTTCTGCTAGCTTCACTGTTAGCGTATCACTTGGCTTGTGGTAATGATTACCCAGTGGGAAAATCAAGCCTTTCATTAGGCGACCAACCGCTTTCTGAGGGTAGTTAGTAAACGCTTCTTGCAGTGATTGAGCAGCATGGTATAGACAGTGCTGAACCGCATAATGGACGTAGTCTAGATCTTGCTGCTGACGACCTTCATCCTCATACTTCTTCAGCGCTGCTGAAGCCATGTATAGATACGCAAGTACATCACCTAGGCGTGCAGAGATCATCTCTTTACGCTTGAGATCGCCACCTAAGGTTGCCATCGCAATATCGGCACTCACTGCAAGAGCACGACTTAAGCGCGTCATCTCTTTGTAGTACTTTTGAGTCGGGCCACTCATATCCGCTTTGATAAAGCGTGAGCCGGTCAATGCCGCGCCAAATGCACCAAAGGTATTTTTCATCGCATGGCCGATGTGCTTGAACAGCAGATCATCGAACTCTTTCGCGCCCTGTTTCTCATCTGGGTTTGCCGCTGCTTCCATTTCTTTAAGCACGTATGGGTGACAACGTGTCGCACCTTGGCCAAAGATCATCAGGTTACGGGTGAGGATGTTGGCCCCCTCTACCGTGATAGCAACCGGAATGCCTAGGTAAGGCGCCGCCAGATAGTTCATTGGACCATCTTGAATCGCACGACCTGAGTGAATATCCATCGAGTCATTAAGAATGGAGCGAGCGATCTCCGTCATATGGTATTTGGCGATAGCAGTGACAATGCCCGGCTTTTCTTTCAAATCCAACGAGGTAGTGGTCAGTGTGCGAGTAGCCTCTAGTAGGTAAGTCATACCACCGATGCGACCCAGTGCTTCCGCGACACCTTCAAACTTACCGATCGACATACCAAACTGCTTACGAACATACGCATACGCACCAGTGGTGCGAGCAGTCAAATGCCCCATCGCCGTACCAAGCGCTGGCAGTGAAATACCACGACCTGCAGACAAACACTCCACCAGCATACGCCAGCCTTTACCTGCGTAGTCTTGACCACCAATCAACCACTCCATCGGGATAAACACATCTTTACCGCGAGTTGGACCGTTCATAAACGCCAAGCCAAGTGGATCGTGACGTTCACCAATCTCAACACCTTTGTGATCAGCTGGGATAAGCGCACAAGTGATGCCGAGCTCTTTCTTATCGCCCATTAGACCATCTGGGTCGTACATCTTAAACGCTAGACCCAGTACCGTAGCAACGGGGGCGAGAGTAATATAACGCTTGTTCCAGTTGAGACGAATACCCAGTACTTCTTTGCCTTCATGCTTGCCGTAACACACAATGCCCTCGTCAGGAATACCACCGGCATCAGAGCCCGCTTCAGGGCCAGTCAGGGCAAAACACGGAATATCGGTACCGTTTGCCAAACGCGGCAACCAGTAATCTTTTTGCTCTTGAGTACCGTAGTGTGACAGCAGTTCACCAGGGCCTAATGAGTTAGGAACCATAACCGATACCGCAGCACTGATACTGCGAGTCGCGATGCGAGAAACAATGGTCGAATTCGCCAGTGATGAAAATTCACGGCCGCCGTACTCTTTAGAAATAATCAGTGAGAAGAAGCGCTCTTTACGCAGGAACTCCCACACTTCTGGCGGCAGGTCACGGTCTTCTTTGACGATTTTATGATCGTCTAACATCGACAACAGGGTTTCCAGTTCATTGTTCATGAACGCTTGCTCTTCTGCAGTCAATGTTGGCGTTGGGTACTGGTGCAACTTGGTGAAGTTTGGACGACCAGAGAACAGCTCTCCATCCCACCATACACTGCCCGCTTCCATTGCTTCTTTTTCAGTGCTGGACAGCGGTGGTAGCACCTTTTTAAACAGTTTGAAAGCTGGGTCACTGACCCATTTTTGTCTTAGAGAGCTCATAATCAGATCCTTTTGTTCTGTGGTGGTCCAATATTATTGTTGTTGTAGGTTGAGGTTTTATTCTGCAGCGACACCTGCCGCTAAAAATGGTATCAGTTGGTCAACGACAGATTTCGCATCCATCGCTTTGCCATAATCGTTCTCGGCTATTTCAAGCAAGGCCTGACTCGAAGCCATGGTGAATACGCACGTCCCCAAGGTGAAGTGTAGACGCCAAAATAACTCCTCTTGCGTCAACTTCGGGTTGGCTTTCAGCACAGACTGAGTAAACAGTGCCAAGGTGTCTGCATAACGAGTGGTGATGAACCAGCGCAGATGACCTTGAACATCGGTGTAGCCTCGGCCAATCAGCAACATGAAACGGCTAGTCCCGTTTGGCCGCACATGGCTTAGGTTACGTAGTGGACCGCGTAGCGACTCAAACACGTCTGCCATTTGGTAGTTTTGATTGAGGTTCAGTGTGATCAATGCATCTTGTACCGCTGGCATAAAGGCTTCTAGGTAACGGTTTAACACAGCACGGACGAGCGTTTTTTTGTCGCCAAAATGATAATTGACTGAGGCGAGATTCACCCCGGCTTTGCTGGTAATCGTGCGCAAAGAGGTATCTTTAAAGCCATGCTCTGCAAACAAAGCTTCAGCAACATCTAGGATTTTCTCTTTGGTTGAATTTCTAGCTGGCATTTCAATCACTCGTATTAAACAACTGTTTGAAATATACAATCGAAACACAAAGACAACAAGTTATTAACATCACATTTTTAAGCATTGGTCCGACCAGAGCGGCAATGCTCAAGAATAAGCTTCTGAAAGCGCTCAATTAAATTTTTTTCAATTATTTGGGAACTGTTTGTCGATTACTCGGTCTGAATAGGTGTAGTTAGCAGAGCATTCAGGGATTTGACATCCCTAAAGTTTACAGGCCGTCAAACTTGTTTTCTTACTGAAGCTACTAATTTACGCTGCTTTTTCTTATTAACTCCTATGTTTATTTGTATCCGCCCAGCGCACACTTGCACTGGGCTTTTTTTATTTGTGTACCGCGTAATCTGTTACTGAAGAAAAAAATCTTGATCTAAAATGATGCATCCTCTGTCGACGAGGCTATGATAAGCGCCCAAGTTATCAAGATTGACTGATATGAAGCTTTCCAACACGCCTATTACTCAACATCAGTTTGATGGTATTCCGTTCTACCTAAAACGTGACGATCAAATCCACTGTCACTTTAGTGGCAATAAAGCGCGTAAATTCATGGCGATTTTGCAGCAAGATTATCCGGATATCGAGACTCTCATTAGCTACGGCAGTGCGCAGGCTAACTCGCTGTTTTCTCTCTCTTCGCTAGCAAAGATTAAAGGGTGGAAGTTTGAGTTTTATGTTGATCATCTACCACAGTGGCTAGTAAAAAAACCCATCGGCAACTATCGTGGTGCACTCGAACTCGGCGCACAAATCATTGCCACGAATGAACACCAGCTTCATCCGCAAGCTTACATCGAGCAAGTACGTCAACCCGACAGCAGTTGCCTGGTGATCCCTGAAGGCGGACGCTCAACAACTTCACGTATGGGCATAGAGCAGTTGGGCAGAGAAATCCTTTCTTGGACTCGATACGAGCCGCAAAAACAGTTTGTGGTTGCTCTGCCCGCAGGCACCGGCACAACCGCACTCTATTTGCACAAGTTTCTAAAACCTCATTCTATAACGGTTCTAACCTGCCCATGTGTGGGTGGCAAAGAGTACTTAGTTAAGCAGTTTCGACAACTTGGTGAACAAGACTTTCCTGAGATCCTCGAGCTTAATTACAAACACCACTTTGGCAAGTTGTACCAGCAGGACTACCAGATTTGGCAACAGCTATTGGCCGAAACCGATGTGGAATTTGATCTCTTGTATGACCCTATGATGTGGCAGTGTCTACAATCATGGTATAAACATAATCAAGACAAAACGATCATCTACGTCCATCAAGGTGGCATACTGGGAAATGAGAGTATGCTACCTCGATATGAGCAAAAATATGGCCCTTGGTCTTGAAAAATATGGAGAAACACAATGAGATTATGGCATTTGGGACTGCTTAGCCTGATGTGTTTTCCAGCACTGGCCAATACCATTGCAAAGCCGCCGAAAGCCGTCATAGGTATCAACGCCGGTGAAGTGGCAAAGCGTGTCTGTTACTACCAAGATCAAGCCTATTCTGAGGGGGCGATCATTACAGTTGGCGAGAATGCCTTACTATGTACCACCGCGAACAGCTTTGAAACCAATGGTGCACTTAAATGGCAAAGTCTCGAGCACACTCCGGCGCCCGAGCAAACCCAACCAAAATCAGGCAAACGCTACAGCACACAATAAACAACAAGGCTCCATTTTGATAACTCCTATTGCCGTTCGCTTCACTCAAGGCGACGACCTAAAACTGGCGCTTCAACAGCTAGTGACCCAGCATCAAATAGAAGCGGGCTGCATCGCATCTTGTGTTGGCAGCTTGTCATGCCTTCACATCCGACTAGCCGGAGCCAATGAGACACTGCAACTCACTGAGCCGCTAGAGATTGTTTCGGTGATGGGCACCCTCACACCAAACCACCAGCACGTGCATTTGTCTGTCTCACGTGCCGATGGCTGTGTGATTGGTGGACACTTGATGCCCGGCTCATTGATTGACACCACCGCAGAGCTGATTATCCACGCCTATTCAAACCTCAACTTTTCGCGCGAGCCCGATGCGGCCACCGGCTACACTGAGCTGGTTGTCACAACAAGCCATAACACTCAGCAATAGCACAGAGCGAACTAGACACGCGAGCTGTGATGGCAATTAGCGAAGCCATTCGCCACCGCGATAGTGTTCAAAGCCGTCGTCGCCAAAGCGGGCTATGTATAGCCACTGGTTGTCGACCAGTTGCTTGACCACTTGATGGCTATCGATCACGCGTTGAATCGACGCTTTTGGCGCATCAATCACCACGGTTAGCCTTAATGGCTGATGTCGCCATCGCTCACCATCATGCACCGATTGAATCGCCAAGCCACTGCGCAAGTCACCGCCATTACCTTCAAACAAACCAATGCTTCCACCCACCACATTGTGCAGCGTTTTATTACCGCTGCCATATCTAAAGTTATCTACGGTTGAAGCAAAGTACTGCATATTAATCCAATGGGTGACCAACATAGGCGCGGTCATGATCTTCGCTAACAGCTCACCATGCGAGTCTTGACTCGGGTCATACTCATGCATAAATACTCGCCCTTCGAGATTAATGCCACGGCTGCGACTTCGCGGCGCAATAACAAACGCAGCATTGTTGGCCAGCCCCCATTCCGGACGTGTCTGCGACCAATCTAGGGCTCGCTGGCGAAACGCTTTGGCCAGTTGACGGTCGTCGCCCTCATAAAGCGTGATGCCAATCTGTGGTGCTCGCTCGCGGCGAGCACTGCCACTTGCCTGCCTAAGTCTTTCTTGCAACGTTGTGATATCCGCTTGGTGCGAGACTGGCACCGATGCCACATCAAGCAGTTCCACCTCCTCGGTGGTGGTGTTGTGTAGACCAGCGACAAACCAAGTCTCACTTGACAGTTCAATCCCAACCTCGGCTAAATGCGCTCGAACTTGGGGTTCATTCAGTAGCGCCGCTGCGGCTCTCGCGTTCACTTCACCGCTCTGACCGCAACACGCACCGCAATCCAATCCGGCTTGTTGCGGATTATTCTCAGTTTGTGCACCGTGTCCAACCAAGGCAATGAGGCGCGCTTGGCGCTGAGCCAGTCCCATTCCAATGAGTATATCCGCCGCTAGCTGGGCACGCTGCTCAGTGGAAACCGCATCAGTCAACTGAGGAATGGCGCCAGAGACACCGCTCGTCGCTTGGCTCTTGTTGATACGACCAGCCATACTTAACGGCAAGGCGCGCTTGACGAGTTTGGTGATATAGCTAAGACCCGTCGATTCGACCAAAGTAAACGCCGCGCTAGGTTGGCGATGAAACGGCTGCCAGGCTTGCTTTCGCTTGAGCTGTGCAGTGCGGTGCTTAACCAGCGCCTTTTGCTGATCATCGCTGTCGCAGCACTCAGAAACCTGCATTTGCGGAGCAAGCAGTCCGGGCAACTGAGGTCGATGTACGTCAGTGCCAATCGGGTTATAGCTGATTGGCATACCAAAAAAACCCGCAAACCCTAGTGTTTCTATATCATCACTGGTTGCTTCTAAATGACGACGAATCACCTCAGAGCGCACATCAATACAAAACGCGACTTGTGCCTCTACAGCTGCTGATTGCTCTGGTTTTGCAAGGTTTTGCATTAATTTGTCAAACAGCTGGGATTGATAGCGGATTTCGTCAGCACGTTGCCAAACCATGAGTGGCAGTATTCGACTTGGCTTGGCAAAATGTTGTTGCCATTGGCGCTGCCAAATCGCAGTAACGGGTCGCTCCGAATCCAAGATTAGCCACTCCCAAGAGAGACGGATTGCCAGCAGATCTTGCAAATACTCGGTCGATTGCTGCTTAAAGCCCGCTTGCCAATTGAGATACGCACACCAAGAGGCCCAGCCGTTAATCCTCAATAAACACGCTTCTAGATAGCGAAAGTACTCCCTGTCATCGATGGCCAGTTTCTCAAGCCCCCAATCAATCGCAGTCAAGCTGTCATTAGGAAGCTGCTTAGCCCGGCGGTTAACTTGTTTAGACTTCATCAGCAATGCGACGCTGTAATCGGACTCCATCGCATCGCGCCAACTGGCATATAGGCCTTTGTCGTTATCAGCTTTCCAATCTGATAAACCTTGATCAAAATAGGCGGCGCAGAACTGAGAAATCTGCGTCGTTATCGTGTCGCACCACGCGGGCTGATGAGACAAATCTCGCAGACTATCTAACGCATCGCAATGCAATGGCGCAGGCGTCAACTTGGTTGAAGTTTTAGAAAGATTGTCGACCAACGCCGAGACAGTGTAAGCGGCGCCCAGCTCTTGATTTGCTTGCTCTAAGTGCTGCTCGGTGATCTCGCCACGTTGCCATTGCTCTAGGTACACCGCACTGTCCATACTCATCGGCGATCCTGCTTGTTTTTCTAACCAAGCGGCAACCTCAGAAAAAGGTTGGCTGATCCGGTGCCAATAAGGGCTCACGGCTATCATTTGGTCCAGCGGCCAGTTGGGTGTAATACGCTGACAAACTTGCTTGACGACATCGCTTAAATCAATGTTATTCGATGGTTTAAGGTTCATATTAGATCTCCCACTGACGAGGTTGCTTAAGTACCCAAGTTTGCGCTTGGCTAGGACTAAATCGAGCTGGCCAATACTTGAAGGTTAAACGGGTAAAGGTTTCATCGAGGAAAAAGCCGTGATACGCCCAGTTATACAGACGAGCGACCAGCGGGTGATGCGACAACAAGCAAACCAGACCTTGAGTCAAATAAAGCAATAGGAACACGCCCACTACCCATGCCGTTGCCATTGAGGAGTCTAGCGGCTTGGCACTGATCGCTTGGGCAAACAATAAATGAAACAGCAAATATACTTGAGTCAGTAACGCCACACGCATCATTGATAACAAAGCCATGGCACCGCTTCCCACTGACCACAGTAACGGTGCAAAACCAAACGCTAGGATAACTACAACCACAGGTGCAAGTTCAAACCCATCTACCACATAGCGCCAACCGGCCGTAGAAGCGATCACTATGGCCGCTGTCGCAATGGGAGCAAGCATCAAAGTGGCCGCAGAGCCGATTCGGTAACGCCCCTGTAGCTGCTCTTCAAACGTGTGTTGCACCCCCTGCCCAGAGCTTAGGAACGCATGTGCTTTGTATAGCGAGTGAGCCACCAAGTGAAGTAGCGCCAGCTCATAAAGACCGAGTCCGATCTCCATCAACATGAAGCCCATTTGGGCACAAGTGGACCAAGCTAAGCGCACTTTGATGCTAATTCGCGTCATCATCACTAGCCCAGCGAGCAGCGCGGTTAGGCTACCAACAATGATCAATAACCATTGAGCGATGCTTGCTGAGCCAATCACATCAGCCATTCGTATTAATGCGAATCCCCCCATATTCACCACACCTGCGTGCAATAACGCAGAGACCGGGGTCGGCGCTTCCATCACTTGGATTAGCCAGCCATGCAGTGGCAGTTGCGCGGTTTTTAAAATGGCCGCCACCGCAATGAGTACCGCTACCCAAAGCAAGGGAGCATTGGCACCATCGGCGGCCAAGTACTGGCCAATCGCATCAAGCTGCCAGCTTCCTACACTCTGGTAAACCAATACCAGTGCGGCTATTAGGCACAAGTCAGCCAGGCTGCGTATTTCGGTGATTGCGAACGCTTGTTTCGGTTTATTCCGAACACCTGAACCAGCACTTTTTCTCTTTCCCTAT
>JBCAXU010000033.1:0-32086 GCA_038533895.1 Pseudomonadota bacterium
GAACTACAACGCTCAAGTGGGTGAGACTTACGCCATGATTAAAGCGCTGAACAAGCTTACAGGGCTTGGTATGCCTGAAACTCAGTATGTTGTTTAATAATTACTCAATTTCGGGCGGTTTGGTTTTCTGTCCGAATAACGCAACAAAGCCCCGATACGGTTAAAGGTACGCAGTATTGGCCCATTTATCTGGTTCTGCGCCGAGACGCGCACGGTTAAGTCCCCTTCAGATAAGTGCACAGCGGCTCGTCGAAGCTGATCGAGTAAACCATTGATAGAGAACACTAACATCACTACAACCGCATGATAGAGAGCGAGTAAGGCGAGCCACATCCACTGCTGCTGGGAAAGCAACAGGTAAGCGATAGGCAATACCAACAGGCTCAGCAGCAGTGCCCACTGCGCTGAGGAAAGGTGATTTAGCTTTGCCAACAGGATTCTAAACATAGCGCCGCTCCTTGTTTGATGTTCTATCCGCCGCTCCCATAAATCTAGGTCATAGATGGATGAATAGCTTAAAAAAGGTGTGTTGATGGGAGAAATATAAACAGAGTGATGGTCTGTTTGAGTGGCCGTTTGTTGGTGACAACAGGAGGAAGACGGTCATTAGAGTAATTTGTCATTGTCTATGCCACAGATCTGTCAATTGGTACTTTATTAATAAAATGTAGTCATGTTTGATGGGGATTGTTAACAGCTCTATGAATAAATGCACCGGCGAGTGCATGGGAATACGCAGTGAATCAGTCAGTTAGTCTAGACTCTAGTCCAGTGGACACAAGGTCCAACTCTTCTTCTTTCCGATCGTTTAAGTGGCGTGGCATCGAAGTGCGCCTAGGTTTAGCGCTCGCCCTGTTGTCGCTGACCACCTTGTTGCTGGCACTGTTTAGCTCCACGACATATGACAAACTGGAGCACGCGCTAGTTGAGCTCAAAGAGCAAGACATCGCGTCGCTTGAACAAGCCGCGCGGTTAAACGATATGGTGCGCTTGGTTATTACTGACTCTGCGCATTTAGTTGATGCCGATTCTAATCTCGAGCGGCAAAAAGCGATGCAACGCATTAATCAGAGCATCGGCGTGATGAAGCAGGTGCTGCTGCACTTTCCCGAATATCACGATTATTTCAAAGATTTGATCGTTCAAGTGCACAACAGCTTAAGCTTGCTCCACCAAAGCGGTGAGGAGTCTCGCGCGTTGAATAAGCAGCTGCGCAACTTACTTGAAGGGTTTTATCCGCTGCTGCAACAAGTGAGCGAGGAAATAGAGCAACTGCCCAATCAACAAAAATCGCAGCTGCAATACAGTCAGCTCAATGCCCTGCTGTACTACCAGTTGGGATTGGTTGAGAAGCTCTACAACGATGGCAGCTTTAACGAACTCGACTACACCACTTATCGCTTGGAACAACTAGGGCAAGAGTGGTTTGGACTTTGGCTTGCCAGTGGTTTAGCCGATTCTATGCCTGCGCTGGATGAAAAACTGTCGGTGATTTACACCTTGGCGTCGCGCTCCAGTCGACTGGTGAAATTGAAAAACCAAGCGTTGGAGCATCACTATCAGCAAGCGTATCTGCTAGAGAACAGCCGCGAGTATTTACATCAACTTTCAGTGCAGATCGAGCGCAACAGTGCCAAGGTCAACCTAGAGATAGACCGTTCAATCGCCAAGGCGCAGCGCTCGCTGACCTCGAATCGAACCTTCTCGTTGCTGCTATCACTCTTTAGTGTGTTGGCCGCAGCAGGTATTGCCTGGTTTTATGTGAGGAAGAATATCTTGCAGCGCCTGCTCGATTTGCGTGATGACATGTTTGCCATTTCGACTGGCCATCTTGATACATACATTGAGCTCAAGGGGCATGATGAAATCACTCAGATGGCAAAATCGCTGCAAGTGTTTCAGGCCACTGCACAGGCGGTGAAGCGCACCAATCAACGTTTGGAAGCGGAAGTCGAGGAGCGCAGAGTGGCGGAAGAGAAACTTCGAGTGACTCAAGATGAGTTGGTTCAGGCGGGGAAACTGGCTGCTTTGGGCCAACTGAGTGTCGGCATTACCCACGAAATTAATCAACCTTTGACCGCGATTAGCAGTCATGCCCGCAGTGCACAAAAATGGCTTGATCAGCAACGGCCAGAGAAAGCGGTGCACAATCTGAAGAAAATTGAAATCTTGCTCGGTAAGGTGGCGGCGTTAACTCGTCATCTCAAAGCGTTTTCGCGCAAAAGTGACGGCAAGGTATCGTCGGTAGCGGTGATGCCAGTGGTGAACGATGCGCTAGAGCTGTTTGCTAACAGTGGCGCGCCGATTGTGCTCGATTGTGCTTTGACGCCGCAAGAAATCGTCAAGGCTAATCCGATTCGCTTAGAGCAAGTGTTGGTCAATTTGATCAGTAATGCGGTGGATGCGGTTGCAGATTCTGGTGACCCGCTGATTGTGGTGTCGGTCAAGCGTGTCGATAGTCAGGTGACGATCGCGGTGAAAGATAATGGTGAAGGCATTTTGGCCGAAGACTTACCACATATTTTTGACCCATTTTACACCCGAAAAGAGGTCGGCAAGGGATTAGGACTCGGCTTGTCGATCGCGTTTAACATTATCAAAGATTTCGGCGGTTCGATTCGGGTCTCCTCACAGCCACAGCAAGGTAGTGAATTTGTCATAGTTTTGGAACAAGGTGAAACCTCATGACGTTAAGAAAACAGATAACACTCATTGACGACGAGATGGACGTGGTAGAAGCCGTCAGTGAAATGCTCGAATTAGAGGGTTTTGATGTTGTCGGCTTTACCGACCCTAGACTGGCGCTTAAGTCTCTGAACCCAAGCAGTCAGCAAGTGGTGCTGTGTGACGTACGCATGCCCAAACTCGATGGCTTAGCCATGCTCGATGCGATTCAAAGTCGAGCGCCGCATTGCCAAGTGGTGTTGATGAGCGGCCACGGCGATATCCCGATGGCGATTGAAGCGATGAAACTGGGCGCGTTTGATTTTATTGAGAAGCCACTGCAAAGCGATGAGTTGATCGAGAAACTCAATCTCGCCAATATCCACCTGCAACAGATGGTCGAGCAGGTGGTCAGTGCCCCTGAGTTACCGATTGAGAATGTGGTGATTGGCGAGTCTGCATCGATGGAGATGGTGCGTACCCAGATCTTGGCGTTGGCGCGTACAGGTGTCGACACCATTATCAATGGGGAAACTGGAACCGGTAAAGAGGTGGTGGCGCGCGCGCTGCATCAATATTCTCCGCGCCGAGATAAGCCCTTTGTGGCGATTAACTGTGGTGGAATGACCGAGAGTATTATTGAAAGTGAGCTATTTGGTCATGAGGCGGGGTCGTTCACCAGTGCCAATAAAAAACGCATAGGTAAGATTGAGCAAGCCCATGGCGGCACGCTTTTTCTCGACGAAATCGAAAGTATGCCGATTTCGGTACAGATCAAACTGCTGCGGGTGCTCCAAGAGCGCGTCATAGAGCGAGTCGGGGGCAATAGCTTGATCCCGGTCGATATTGTGGTGGTTGCAGCGAGTAAAGCTGACTTATCAGCACTGAGTCAGGGTGGCGAATTCCGTGCCGATCTCTTCTATCGTCTCAATATCGCCAGTCTCAATCTACCGCCGTTGCGTCTGCGCAAGGAAGACATTCAGGCCCTATTTCGTCACTTTGTGGTTCAAGCGAGTCAAAAATACAAAACCCGAGCATCGACCCTTTATGCGGAGCAAATCCAGCAACTGTGTCGCCATGATTGGCCTGGTAATGTCCGTGAGCTGAGAAATGTCGCTGATAGATTTGTGTTGGGAATTGTCGGCGAGGGGTTTGACTTACAAGCGCCGAGTGTTAGTGGCAGCGAAACGTTCGCGTTTGAGCAGCAGATGGAGCAGTATGAACGAAATGTTCTGACCGAGGCCTTGATCGAGATGTCAGGCAATATCAATGAGGTCTCTTTGCGGCTTAACCTGCCACGTAAAACCTTGTATCGCAAAATGAAGAAACATCAACTGGATAAGGAGAGCTTCAAGGCCTAGACACAAATGACCCAAGTGAAGCCTGTCTGCGATGGTTTGTTTTTATCATGCTGAATTAAAAGGAAAAAATAATTGGCATAGAGCGTGCTACATTCGATGCGACTTTGACGATAACAACAAAAGATTCAACAGCTTGTAAAACGTTTGAAACTTGCTCAGTCCAGAGTCTTGTATCCACGATAGAACATTTGCTGCAAGGAGAAACCAATGAAGCAAATCGTAACCAGTAGTATCGCGCTCTTAATCGGCTTCAGTTCAATGGCTATGGCAGGCAATGAACCGGCCCAAGTTGGCCCACGTCCACTGTATCTAGTCAGTGACATGGAAAACAGTCCACTAAAAACTAAGTTGGAAAGTTGCAGCAATGGTCCTTTCCATCGCAGTGACTTCTCCATTGGCCACCGTGGTGCGGCGATGCAGTTTCCAGAGCACACCAAAGAGTCCTATTTAGCCGCGATTGCGATGGGAGCAGGGGTGCTAGAGTGTGATGTGACCTTTACCAAAGACAAGCAATTGGTTTGTCGCCATTCGCAAAGCGATTTGCACACCACCACTGATGTTTTAGCGCACCCAGAACTTGCTAAAAAATGTACGGTTCCATTCAAGCCTGCTAACCCTGCGACCGGCGAAGATGCGCAGGTGGAATGTCGTACCTCTGACTTTACTTTAGCGGAGTTCAAAACCTTAAAGGGTAAAATGGATGGTGCGAATCCGAAAGCCACCACCGTCGAAGAGTACATGCAAGGCACGCCGGGCTGGCGTACTGATCTTTATTCGCAAACTGGCACCTTGATGACGCATGCCGAAAGTGCGGCGCTATTTAAACAATATGGCGTGAAAGTGACGCCAGAGCTTAAATCGGCAGCGGTTGAGATGCCGTATCAGGGTTTCACTCAGCAAATGTACGCACAGAAGCTGATCGACGAGCTCAAGCAAGCGGGTTTTGCTCCAGAAGAAGCGTTTGTTCAGTCGTTTAACCTCGAGGCTGTGAAGTACTGGATTGAAAACGAGCCGAAGTTTGGCAAGCAGGCGGTCTATCTTGATGATCGTATGTATGAGCAGCAAGACTTCGTTGCCTCTCTTGAAAATATGAAGGACTTGCAAAAGCAGGGGGTTAACATTATCGCGCCACCTCTTTACGCCCTGATTGAACTCGATGACAACAAGCAAATCGTTGCCTCAAACTACGCGAAGCTCGCCAAGCAAGCAGACTTAGACATTATCGCGTGGACACTCGAGCGCTCTGGCCCGCTGGCACAAGGCGGTGGTTGGTACTACCAATCGGTGACCGAGCAGATCAAGCGTGATGGCGATATGATGAAAGTCCTCGATGTACTGGCCAAAGACGTCGGTGTGTTAGGCGTGTTCAGTGATTGGCCATCGACCGTTACTTACTACGCCAACTGTATGGATATCTAATACAAACATCGGGTTGTCGACCAAGTTGCAAAAGGGCCAATTGGCCCTTTTTTCGTTGCTGTTAATGGTAGGACACAAATGACCCAAATGTTTGTTTTTATTAAGGACAGAAATGACCCAAATACTGAGGGGTGTTTTGTGTTTGCTCATAAGTTATTGAAAATATAGGTATAAATAGTTGGCACAACCTCTGCTATAGAGGGAGGGATTATCAACAATAACGTGAATGTAAGGTTCTAATATGAAAAACAGTGTAAAAGGATTGTTAATCGCTGGCTCTTTGATGCTGCCAACGCTGGCGATGGCCAATGAGTGTGCCAACCGTGGGGTTCTGGATGAGAGATACTGTGACGAAAACCAAGACTTGGTGGCTGATGCGCCTAAAGATGCCTCTGAGTGGATCGACCCTAGCACGCTAGTGTTCACTTACACACCGGTTGAAGACCCAGCGCTATACAAAGATGCTTTCGCTGATTTTCAGGCGCATCTAAGCAAAATTACCGGTAAAAAGGTCATCTACTACACTGTTCACTCCAACTCAGCTCAGGTCGAAGCGATGCGCTCTGGACGTCTGCACGTAGCAGGCTTCTCGACTGGCCCAACTGGCTATGCCGTTAACCTCGCCGGTTATGTGCCCATCGCCGTGAAAGGTGATGAGAACGGCTTTCAAGGCTACAACTTAGTTACGATTGTGCGCAAGGACAGCGGCATCAACGAAATGGCCGACCTAAAAGGCAAGAAAGTTGCCCATACCTCCGCATCATCCAACTCGGGTAACTTAGCGCCACGTGCTCTATTCCCGGCGCAAGGCTTGGTCCCTGATGAAGACTACAAAGTGCTGTACTCAGGTAAGCATGACCAATCGATTTTAGGGGTTTACAACGGCGACTACGACGCAGCGCCCGTGGCATCGGATGTTTACGATCGTATGGTGGCCGCAGGGCGTGTCGATGATTCTGAGCTCAAAATCATCTACCGCAGCCCACGATTCCCAACGTCTGCGTTTGGTTATGCGTACAACCTCAAGCCAGAGTTGGTGGAAAAAATCAATCAAGCCTTCTTTAGCTACCGCTTTACGCCTGAAATGAGCGCTGCGTTTAAAGGGGCAGACCGCTTCTCACCGATCACTTATCAAGAGGATTGGTCAGTCATTCGCGATATCGCTCATGCCACAGGTACCGCTTACACCAAAACAGGGCTTAAAAAGCTGGCAGAAAAAGATGCGGCTAAGCGAGCCAAGAAAAAAGCGGCCGAGTTAGCCAAACAAGCCACAAACCAGTAATTCTCTAATCTGACGCCAATAGCACGGTGCCCTTGTGTGTAGGGCGCAGGGCACCGTGCATCCTAAATAGAACAATCACAAGGAATTGTAGTATGGCCGTAGCAAGCTGTGATAGCGCACAATACGACGGAATTAAGATAAGCAACCTATTTCACCAATACGTTGCCGGTAAGCCTATTCTCAAAGGTATCGACATTGATATCGACCAACCAGGCATCATCGCCATTATTGGCCCATCAGGTACCGGAAAAAGTACCCTGCTGCGCTGTATCAACCGCCTCAATGATCCCACTAGTGGTGAAATCCTGTTTCAGGGGCAGGATCTGACTAAGTTGCAAGGTCAAGCGCTGCGCAACCAGCGTCGTCATATCGGCATGGTCTTTCAAGAGTACAACTTGGTTGAGCGTTTGACGGTGATCGAGAACGTATTGTCTGGTCGTTTGGGTTATATGTCGTCGTGGAATGCTTGGCGCCGCAACTACTCGCAGAAAGATTTGCGCAAAGCGTTTGAGTTGTTGGAGTTTGTTGGATTACAAGATTTTGCCAATCAGCGTGCCGATAGCCTGTCGGGCGGTCAGCGTCAACGAGTCGGAATTGCACGCGCAGTTATGCAAGACCCGTACATTTTGTTGGCTGATGAACCCACTTCGTCACTCGATCCCAAGACAGCGGTTGAGATCATGGAGCTAATGGAAACCTTCGCCAAAGAGAAGCAAATCCCGGTGCTGGTCAATATTCACGATGTAAACCTAGCCAAGCGCTTTGCCAAGCGCATTATTGGTATGTGCAATGGCACGGTGCACTATGACGGTAGCCCTGAGGGCATCAGCGAACAAGATCTGAAAATTATCTATGGAGGTGAGTCATGGCTGGATTAACCTCGTCGAATCCTCAAGTCGACAACCCGTTCAAGTCCTCTTGGTTGAGCCGTCTTGGTTTGGTCGCGGTTGTTGGCTACCTGTTTTACAGTTTCTCCACACTCAATCTTACGCTTGACCGATTGATGATAGGTTTTGGAGAGAGTGAGCGCTTGCTTTCTCGTATGTTTCCACCCGACTTTTCACGCTCGAGCCTGTTGTTGAGCGGGCTGGCTGAAAGCTTGCAAATTGCGATTATTTCAAGTTTTTTTGGCATAGTGATTTCGCTGTTTCTCGGTTTGTTGGCAGCGCGTAACATGATGCCAGCTATCGTATCGACGCCTGTACGTGGCTTCATTGCGTTATGCCGCTCATTCCATCCAGTGATTATCGCCATCTTGTTCGTAAAGGCGGTCGGGTTTGGCGCATTAGCCGGGATTCTTACCTTAGTGTTTGCTTCGATAGGTTTTATCGCCAAGTTGTTTGCAGAAGCGATCGAAGAGATCTCGTTTAAGCAAGTGGAAGCAATCCGAGCTACAGGAGCAAACTTTATTAGTGTGATTCTATTTGCGGTAATGCCGCAAGTGTTTACTCGCTTTATCGGCTTTGCCAGCTACCAGCTTGATTCCAATCTACGCAACTCCACTATGGTTGGTATTGTTGGTGCGGGTGGTCTTGGCGGGACGTTGTTCTCGGCGTTCCAGCGCTTCGACTATGACTTTGTCGCGGCCATTTTAATCACTATCATCGCGCTGATTTTGGTGGGTGAATTCTTGTCTAATGTAGTAAGGAGAATTTTCTAATGACGACCGCTTCGATTGATAGAGAATGGCAACGTTTTACGTTCAATGAACGGCTGGCAAGATTTGCCGCCTATTTCTGTTTTGTGGCTGCGATTGTTTGGTCTTGGCAGACCGTGGAGATCATCCCAGAGTTCCTTTACGACGCGCCAGCGCAGTTTGCTGATATGTTTAGTCGAATGGTGCCACTCGATTATGGGTTCTATCCAGAGACCATTCATGATGCCTTGATAGAGACGTTGCACATCGCCACATTGGGCACGCTGTTCACCTTGGTGCTTGCGATCCCATTGGCGCTGCTCAATGCGCCCAATATTACTCCAAGTAAAACGCTCAACTGGATCGCGCAATTCTTCTTGGTCTCTTCGCGCTCGGTCAACTCATTGGTGTGGGCTCTGCTGTTTATCGCGCTGTTTGGCCCTGGCGTTTTGGCGGGGATCATGGCCATCGCGGTGCGTAGTGTCGGTTTTGTCGGTAAGTTGTTGGCAGAGGCGATTGCCGAGGTGAACATGGGGACCATTGAGGCGTTAAAGGCCACAGGTGCCTCATGGATGAGTATCTTGGTTAAAGGCTACTGGCCACAGGTGATGCCAGCGTTTTATTCGATTGTACTGTTCCGCTGGGATATCAATGTTCGTGAATCGGCGGTGCTGGGTTTGGTGGGTGCTGGCGGGATTGGGGTGGTCCTCAATGATGCTCAAAACCTGTTTGAGTGGCAAAAAGTCTCTATGGTGCTATTGAGCATATTTGCCGTGGTTGTATTGGCAGAAGCTCTGGTGGTACATGTACGCAAAAAGTTGATTTAATCCAGTTGCCAGGTGCTTACAACTAAGCTCCAAGCAATTAAGACACTAAGCAAAAAGCGGTCTCGAGCCGCTTTTTTGATTTACTCGTCGTCCCTTTGCAGGCGAAGGCGTCGTCATCCCGGTTCACCGCGTCGCTATTTAGTGGCCGCGCTGCTGTCGTCCTGTTGCATCGGTGGTTGAGAATCTTGTTGTTGCTTTTGCTTGTCGTGCATCGCTTCGATAAGCTCGCGATCACGCTGGGCAAAGTAAATATCTTCTTCTGCTTTGCCGCGCAGTCGAAGTTTTTCTGTAAAGTCCATCACGTCAACCTCTTCATGCTGGTCCGCTATCATTAGTATAGTCAGACCTAGAGAAAACGCGTTGGCGAGTGGCTTAGCTCTGTTTGAGCGCGAGCAGTGCATGGGTAAATTCGGCAAAGCCAAAGCCTCCTGGCTGGCTCATCACCAAACTTGGCTTATGGTTGAGTTGCTGCCAATAGTGCTCGATGTTTTTCACCCCTACGCTCATTGGCAGGGTTTCAAACATCTGCTGATCATTGAGCGAGTCACCGACATAGCAGCACTTACTGATAATCTCGCTATCGCTCAGCCCTTGTTGACGCAGGTAGGCGAAGGCGCTGTTGCGTTTGGAGTGCTCACCATACCAAGCATTGATGTGGATCGAACTGGCGGTCGCATGGGCGCCCATCGCATGGATACGCGCAACAATTTGCTGGACGGTTTGGCTATCGACCGGGGAACGGTTTTGACCAATATCGATCGCCACCTCACATAGGCGGTAGGCTTGGTCGAGCGTCAAGTTTATCTCGCGATAGTCGTGTAGGATCTGTTCAATTTGCTGTTTGAGTTGCGCCTGTTGGCGACGCATAGTGTCGATATCGACTGAGGAGGAGAGGGTGATTCCGGGTTCACTTTTCTCCAAGCAAAACGCGCCATTTTCGCCGAGCACTGCGTCAACAGGCCAAAGCTGAGCAATATGATCGCACCAGCCCGCGCAAGCACCTGTAACGGCGACCACCTTGATGCCCTGTTGCTGCAAGCTATTAAGGGCGAGTAACGTTTCTGCGGGGAGTTTTCCGCGCCAAGTCAGGGTGTCGTCCACATCGGTGAGTACCCACTCAATCTTATTCCATTCAGGTGTCAGCACGTTTGTCATCCGTTTTATCTCTGTGACTCAATAGTTTACCTGCTCGTAGCAGATAATACCGTGATGGCGCAGTAAGTTGCTTGAATGCGCACAGTAGCGGCGCTTTGCGGGCTCGGCTGTCGTTGTTCAGCCCTCTTTTGCTTCGCCATGCTTTGCTCTATAATTGGCGCGCTTTTATCGCCAGCCCTCTCTACCTTGGACATATTATGATTTCGAAAAACCAGCTCAAACTCCTGCGTGCTTTAGGCCAAAAGAAACAGCGCAAAGCGCATGGGCTGTTTTTGGTTCAAGGTGAAAAGAATGTGCTAGAGCTGGTTGAGTCTGACTTGGTGGTGAAAAATGTGTTCGCTACGTCAGAGTTTCTTGCTCAGCATGCGAGTGCGCTTGTTGATGTTGAATGCGTTGCAACGACGCTTGAAGAGCTGACCAAGGCAAGCACTTTAGTCAGCAATAACGCGGCGATTGCGGTGGTGGAGATTCCAAGCATTACGGTACCGAGCGCGGAAGGCTTGATG
The DNA here is from genome assembly GCA_038533895.1 of Pseudomonadota bacterium. GTDB lineage: Bacteria > Pseudomonadota > Gammaproteobacteria > Enterobacterales > Vibrionaceae > Vibrio. The sequence continues at coordinate 10,851 of JBCAXU010000033.1, forward strand.
ATCGCCCTCGACGGGGTGTCTGATCCTGGTAACCTTGGCACCATTATCCGCCTTGCGGATTGGTATGGTATTAAGCACATTGTCGCCAGCCAAGATTGTGCGGATCCTTATAATCCGAAAACCATCAGTGCCACTATGGGTAGCTTTGCTCGAGTAACGGTCAGCCAGCTCGATTTGCCCGCTTATCTTTGCTCTGCCGACTTGCCGGTTTACGGTGCCTTTCTGGAAGGTGAAAGCGTACATAATACCGAATTTTCCGCGCAAGGAATCTTGTTGATGGGCAGTGAATCCCACGGCATTCGTCCTCAGGCAGGACAATACGTTACCAATAAAATTACCATTCCAGCTTTTGGTGGTGCAGAGTCGCTCAATGTTGCTATGGCGACGGGCATCATCCTCGACAATATGCGTCGTCAGCACGGCCACTAGAGAAGTTCAGCCATTTCACCCTACTATTTTATAGCTACTTATCGACGCTATCACTTCCGCTGGCTGTGCTTAATAACTCGTTCAAGCCGCCGGCATTGTGCAGCTGAGTATAGCCTTGCGCCTGTAAATAGCGAAATGCTTGCCCAGAGCGATTGCCACTTCGACAGTACAGCACAATCGGTTGGTCTTTTGCCACTTGTGCGAAATGTTGCTCCAACTCTGCCAGTGGATAGTTGACCGCATTGTCGAGATGACCGGCTTGAAACTCCGGCGTGGTGCGAACATCCACCACCAGAGCGCCCTGTTTTATCCACTGCCAACCTTGCTGAGCGCGTTGGCTCGCATAGCTAACGGCGCTGAGTAAAGACAGCGATAGCAGAGTGAAAGTGATCAGTGTTTTCATCGTGGTTTCCTTGTTACTAAGTGCTTAAGTCCATCACAAAATTCTATCTTGGTTGGTTGCTTGTCGCGAGTATGATATTTCTAATGTCTATACTATCAATAACAGATCTTTGCTACTTTTAGGTGAGTACAAAGGGTATCGATTAGGGTAGGAAATCAGATGAATAAGATAATGAGCACCGGGTTGGCTGCGCTGGGGCTAACTCTCTCTACCTGGGTGATGGCGCTGCCAACGCCTAGCGGCGAGCCAATCCTGTGGATTTCTGGCGCAATATCGGAAACCAACTCGGACAGTGTCGCTGCGTTTGATGAAGCCATGGTGAGTCAACTACCGCAAGCCACTATTCATACCAACAACCATGTGGTTGAGAGCGTAGTGGAGTACCAAGGACCAACACTTGAAAGTGTCCTAGATCTGGTGGGTGCCAAAGGTGAGTCGGTAAAAGTGGTCGCTTGGGATGATTATGTGGTGTCGATTCCTATTGCAGATATCACTAAATATCAAGTGCTGCTTGCCACACATGAAGCAGGTGAGCGGATGAGCATCGACGATAAAGGCCCATTTTTTGTGGTGTTTCCTTTTTCTGATTACCCCGAGCTTCGTAACGATTACTACTACAGCTTGTCAGCGTGGCAGGTGAAGGACATTATCGTTGAGTAGTGAGATGAAGCCGATACGCTCGGTATCAGGGCGCGTATTTTCCGTGATAGTAGCGACACTGGTAGCGGTGTTACTGGTGATGATCGGTTACTTTTTCTATTCCGTTTCCGAGATTCGCAATGTCACTCCGCAGCCTTATGTCACAATAGTGAACAATAATTTGTCGGCCAAAGTGAAATTGTTGTCATTAAAAAATGAGATTCTAAGCTTTCAAACGTCGCCCTCCAATCAGGCGCTGAGTCAACTCAAACTGAGAGCTCGAGTGTTTCGCTCCAGTATCTTGCAAGACTTTCAATCAAGTCGCACTATCGAAGTCCATCAACAATATGGTGATATGAGGAGGCTAACCGAACTGAGCGTGGAAATAGAAGGTGTCGTTGCCCGCATTGAGGCTGTCACTTTGGAGAGTCACTCTCTGCTCGACAACATCTCTCGTCAGTTAAATGGTGTCTATGCTCGTCTTAACACTTATTTGTCCAGTTTTGTTTCTGAAGTGCAGAAGAATCAGATGCAGTTCCTGCTGTTTAAAGAGAACCTACATGACAAACAGTATCTCTATTTGGCCATCATTTTAGTCTGTTCACTGCTTATGGTGGGGGTGATTTCGTGGATGTACTTGAACCAGAGTCGCTTGAGCCAACACTTACGTGAGCAAACCCATGCGATGCAACAAGCCAAGCTTCTGGCTGAGCAAAGTGCGACCACCAAAGCGCGCTTTCTTGCCAATATGTCGCACGAGATGCGCACGCCGCTCAATGCCATTATTGGTCTTAGCCAAAAAGAGTATTATCTCTCTGCAGATGAGCAAACTCGACATTTTCTAACCTTAATCAATAGCTCCGGCCAGCATCTACTTAAGTTGATCAACAGTGTTCTTGATATCAGTAAGATTGAGCAAGGCAAGGTCACGCTGCATCTCGAGACATTTTTATTGAGCGAGCTGGTGGAGGCATCGAAAACGATTTTCATCGAAATGAATAAGCCGCAAGTCGAAGTCTTGTTCACCACCGATGTGGCGGAGGATTATACCTTACGTGCCGACCAAACTAAGCTATTGCAAATCATCAATAATATTAGCTACAACGCGGTTAAATTTACTCACCAAGGCTTAGTTGAGATCCGCCTCTCTGTTGATACTCAGCAGCAGTTGACCATAAAGATTAGGGATACCGGCATTGGTATGAGTGAGGAGCAATTGGGTCGAGTGTTTGAGGAGTTCACCCAAGCAGATGACTCCATCACTCGCCAATATGGTGGCAGTGGTCTTGGGTTGTCGATCTGTCAGTCTTTGATCCAGTTGATGGGGGGACAAATTTCGGTCACCAGTCAGCTCAATCAGGGCACTGAGTTTGTAATCAACATTCCGGTTGAGGTGGTCGAGCGACCACCGTTACTCGACATGCAACGCAGTGCCTTGGCGGTGAATGTGGTGGCGCCGAATATACATGCGCAGAAAGTCATCACCACTGAGCTTTCACAACTGGGTATATTTGACCCTGATGCCAGTTTCACTGTCTATTATCAAAGCCATGAAGCCACATTGGAGGCTGGCTTACAGCTGGTTCAAACGGAACACTTGCAAGGGTTATTGGTGGTTGCCGATCTCAATATGGTGGTTCCTGAAAGTGATTGTGTGGTTAAGCTCACCAAACCTTATGACCTGTTCACTATGGTTGCGTCTTTACAGACAATGCGATCCGGTATCTCTCATTCATCAAGCACCCAAGTACCACATATCGGTGATCACGTTAAGGTATTATTGGTTGAAGATATGCGCGTTAACCAGATTGTCGCTACCAAGATGCTGAGCATGCTTGGTGTGAGTTGGCAAACGGCCAATGACGGTAAAGAGTGTCTTGAAAAGCTGAAAAACGAGCACTTTGATCTGGTGTTTATGGATATTCAAATGCCAGTGATGGACGGCATTCAGGCAATTGAACAAATCAAGCAGCAGGAATTGGCCCCCGATACCGTCATTATCGCGCTGACCGCGAATACTTTCGATAGCGATGTCAACGGCTATCTTGAACGTGGATTTGCGGACGTGCTAGCCAAGCCAATTCAACTTGAGTCCATGGTTGCGATGATCAAACGGTATCTGCCAGCCTATCGCGCAGTGGTTTAATTCATTTTGCTTAATTGTGCTCAATCCATCGGAGTTGGGTCGGTTAACTTGATGCTTAAACAGAGTTGATACATGTCAACATACTGTAAATATGAAACAGAAAAAATAAACTTTCGAATGATGTCTCACTCAAATTACTGATAGAATTGTGTTAATAATTTGTAGCGCATTTTTGTCATTAACGATAAGTCCTTGCTTTCTATGGACCAAACATTGCCCGACTCATTGACCTACCCTCCAAGTTCGAACAATGCGTAAAAGATAAACCCCATACGGTATATTAATTTTTTACGGCTTACTTGCACGTTTATGAAGTTATCTTCCATGTTATTGAGGCGATTTTTCGCAAAAACACTTCCTATTGAGCGGTTGGGAAGAAAGGATTATTAGATAATGACAGGAAAAAATAATGAACCAACAACGTCAATTGAGCTGGATGATTTCGGCGATTCTCGGCACCACTTTGAGCATAAACGCTCACGCGGCAGAAATGGTCCAGGTGAATGATGATGCGCTACTGCAGCAAGCACTGCAGGCGCAAACTAGCAGTGTCGCACCGTCCGCTACAGGGTTTGCTGAAGTAAAGCGGGTGCAGCTTCCCAACGGTAAAACTAAAGTTCGTTACCAGCAAACTCACCGTGGGGTGCCAGTGTTCGATACCGCAGTTGTCGCAACCTTGAGCCAAGATCAGCCAAGCCAAGTGTTTGGCACTATGGCTCAAGGTATCGAGGCGGATCTTGCTGCTATCGATCCGGTTTTGGATCAGAAACAAGCGATTGCTGCTGCCCTCTCCGCTTTTCAGAGCCAAGCGGCCAGCGCGCCAAGTGTGGAAAATGAGACGGCCAAGTTGATGATTAAGCTGGATGAAAATCAGGTAGCGCAAATGGTGTACTTGGTGGACTTCTTTGTCGCGGCTGACGTACCCGAGCGTCCATTCTATTTTATTGATGCGACCACTGGTGCCGTTATCCAGCATTGGGATGGTTTGAACCATGCACAGGCGATAGGCACAGGCCCTGGGGGCAACATCAAAACTGGCCGCTACGAGTATGGAGTAGATTATCCAGGATTTGTCATCGATAAGGTCGGTACCACCTGCACCATGAATAATAGCGCGGTAAAAACCGTGGATTTGAACAATGGCACCTCAGGTAGCACAGCGTTTAGCTATGACTGTCCGGATGACACCAATTACAATGATTACAAGTATGTGAATGGTGCCTATTCGCCGCTTAACGACGCCCATTACTTTGGTAAGGTGGTGTTCGACATGTACCAAGACTGGATGAATACAGCCCCACTCAGTTTTCAGCTAACCATGCGGGTACATTATGGTTCGGAATACGAGAATGCGTTCTGGAATGGTTCATCAATGACATTTGGTGATGGTAAAGATACTTTCTACCCGCTCGTTGATATTAACGTTAGTGCTCACGAAGTCAGTCATGGTTTCACTGAGCAAAACTCAGGTTTGGTTTACCAAAATATGTCTGGAGGGATCAACGAAGCTTTCTCCGATATTGCCGGTGAAGCGGCTGAGTTCTATATGAAAGGCAGTGTCGACTGGGTGGTTGGTGCTGATATCTTCAAATCTGAAGGTGGGCTACGTTATTTTGATCAACCCTCAAAAGACGGCCGTTCTATCGACAACGCATCTCAGTACTATGATGGCCTCAATGTTCACTATTCAAGTGGTGTCTATAATCGCGCCTTTTACCTGTTAGCCAACAAAGCGGGGTGGAATGTGCGTAAAGGCTTTGAGGTGTTCACTGTGGCGAACCAGCTATATTGGACGGCAAACAGCACCTTTGACGCGGGCGCGTGTGGTGTAACTAAAGCAGCGCAAGATTTGGGCTACAGTGTTCAAGATGTGAAAGATGCCTTCAACACTGTGGGTGTCAATGCGAGTTGTGGTGTGATTGAGCCGGACAATGAACTGAAAAAAGGTGAGCCAAAAACCGGATTAAGTGGCAGCCGCGGTGAGCAAGACTTCTACACCTTTACCCTTGATCGTGCGTCAAATGTCGTGGTCTCTATTTCGGGTGGAAGTGGTGACGCTGACTTGTACGTTAAGGCTGGCAGTAAGCCGAGCACCAGCAGTTATGATTGCCGACCATTTAGAAATGGTAATTCTGAACAGTGCCAAATCAGTGCACAAGCGGGGGTTACCTATCATGTGATGTTACGTGGATACTACGCCTACTCAGGTGTCACCTTACGCTTAGACTAACCAACAAAAAGGCACCATTCGGTGCCTTTTTCATCTGTTCGCTTTTCTATTCTTTGCGACTATACCTTGAAGCGACCAACCAGCTCATATAGCTCATTCGCTCTTTGGTTCAGCTCCTGACTACCGGCGCGGTTTTCATTAGCTAGTGCTGCCGATTGTGAACTTTGATCGGAAATCACTACCACGCGCTGTGAGATCTCTTGTCCGACCAAGCTTTGCTCTTCTGTAGCGGTCGCAATCAACGAGTTCATATCCATTATGGTGCCAATCGACTCTTGAATCTTGACTAAGGCTCGCGCTGCTGCGTTGGCTTCTTCTACGGTCGACTCACCACGTTTCTGGCTTGATTCCATTGCTTTAACGGCATCATCGGATGCGGCTTTGAGCTGTTCGATCATTTGGTGAATTTCGCCGGTACTGTCTTGAGTTCGACTCGCGAGCTTACGAACTTCATCGGCCACGACAGCAAAGCCTCGACCTTGCTCACCCGCACGTGCGGCTTCGATCGCTGCGTTGAGAGCCAGTAGATTGGTCTGTTCGGCGATATCTTGAATTACCGCTAGAGAAGACGAAATGTTTTGTACATCGCCCTCTAGACGTGAAATGACGCCATTCGCTTGTGACACTTCTTGAGCTAGAGCTTCAACCGAGTCTGCGGCCGAGTTAACGATGTGTTGCGCATCTTTAGCGTTGTCATCCGCCTGCTTGGCGGAATCTGCTGCTTGATTGGCGTTGCTTGAGATTTCACTCGCGGTGGTGGTCATCTCGGTCATGGCGGTGGCCACTTGTTCGGTTTCTTCACGTTGCCCAGAGGCCAGTTCGTCCACTTTAGCTGCACGGTGAGACATATCATTGGTCTCAGCGACTACCTGCTGGCCCACTTCGCTGACACTTCGAATAATGGTCTGTAGACTGGCAACAAAGGCATTGAAGTTGCTGCTCAGTTTAGCAAACTCGGGTGCTTTGAAGTCCTCCATACGGGCAGTTAAATCTGCCTCGCCGCTGGCAAAAGAGCTGATCGATGCATCAAACATTTCAAGCGGTTTCATGATAGTACGATTCACAGCCACTGCAAATACGCCAACGATGCCCGCAATCACGATACAGAACACGACGATAGCAGAGAGGGTGGATTGCAGCGCGCTTGTCGTCGCTTGTTCCATCTCTTCGATGATGGCGTCGATGTCATCGGTATAAAAACCAGTTCCGAGCATTACATCCCATTCAGGTATGAAGATGGAATAGCTGAGTTTAGGTAATGCTTCTGTTTGGCCAGGTTTTGGGAAGTAGTAGGTGGTGAAATCACCCGTCTTGGCGTTGCGCAACAAGTCTTGAATCAGATAATTTCCTTGCTTGTCTTGCAGGTTCCAAAAGTTTTCGCCAATGCCTTTGTCGCTTTTGCCCACCGCGACTCGAACCCCTTTGGAGTCATAAGCAAACACATAGCCAGACTCTCCGTATTCGAGTGTTTTAAGGGTCGGTAAGGCTTCTTCTAACGAGGCGCCGCGCTGCAGAAAGGGGGTAATGGCCGACTTTGCCATCTGAATATAGTTTTTCAGTTCCTCTTTCTTCATGTTCATCATATTTGAACGCGTCACTTCGATCTGCTGATCGTTGAGTTCCGCGGTTTTTAGGTAAGTGACCCCTAGCATGCCAAGGGTGATCACTAGTAATGGCACAAGGGCCAGAATATAGAGGCGACTACGAATTGAAAGACTCATACAAACATCCTGTTATTGGTACAAAGTGACATCATGTCTAGTAACGTGGGTCTAGATATGGCGTCCTATTATTGGAATCATTGTTATAGACCAAAAGTTTATCTACTAAGATTAGTCAATTTATCGACCAAGGACTGTGAGTCTTGAGAGATTTATAGCGCCTCCTTATTAGACATTAGTACTATCTAGTGAGAACATTGACCGCTCTCACATTTACTCTTTCCTGTCAGTAGCTTAGACCAACGGTATCGGTTGCGTGCAAACCCTAAATAAGCCCAGTCGGCGAGAGGTTTGACCACCGACCAGCGCAAGGGAGCGTAGATCCATCCTTTACCGACCAACTTCCACGCTTGGTAGGTAACGTCAAGGCCGAGTAACAGCTCGCCACTGGGGGTGAGCGCGTGTAGGATCTGGCCCGCTTTGGTTTTGTCGATATTGGGATAGTGGCGCATCTGTTCGCTTTGAATATCGACCAGCTTTATCTGTTGTCGCGCATCGTGACGTCGCAGTGCATCCATCTCTTTTACGCACAGTGGGCAATAGCCGTCATAAAAAATGATCAGTTGGTACATAGTTTACTCCTTTGGCCTGTTTTACGCGCCAAAACGGATTACTGATCAGCAAGTTGGGCTTTTAGACAGTGATGGCAGTTTATGTGCTATGTTTGCCATAGTGGAAACTAAGTCGTAGCGATTAATAGTAGGGCAGTCACTACGCTTGTGCTACACTCGCCGACCTTTCCGTTTCTTTAAGAGATTACCCCATGAGCCTGAAGCAAGAACTACAGAACCTAAACAATCGCATTGATACCTGTCAGCGTAAGTTGGAGGCAGCCAAAGGTCGTGGAGATCAGGAAATGATCAGTAAGTTTACCGACGAACTGGAAAAACTCAGCAAAAAAGCCAGTGCGACTCAACATAAGCTGAAGTACGACATGAATAAAGAATGTAAGAGTTTGCTGGATATGCCTTTTTCTCGCCCAATTACCAAAGCCGAGCAGGCTGATATGGGCAAGCTAAAGAAATCGGTAAAAGGGCTAGTGGTGGTGCACCCGATGACCAAACTGGGCAAAGAGCTTCGCCTTGAAGTGATGACAGGCTACGCGCCGAAAAAGTTTTAAAAAAAAGCGCCGTTTGGCGCTTTTTCTTTCCTCATCAACAGACCCTAGTAACCCATCAATTGCAGCAGATTTTCGGCGGTTTTGATCGCCTCTTTACGATTGGCAATATTGAGCTTTTGGTACAGATTACGGATGTGCGTTTTAATCGTGGTGCCTGCCACATCGAGCTCTTGCGCAATTTGTTCGTTGCTAAACCCTGAATAGATCAAACCTAACACTTGCCATTCACGTTGAGTCAATGGGCTAGTGCGCACAAGTTCGGGAATATTGGGATGGCTCACTAGCTTTTCGACAAACTCCTCGTCAAAGTGAATCGAGCTGCTACGTTGATTGGTTGATATGTCTTTCAGAAGTTGCTGAACTCGATGGCGCTCCAAATCGCCGAGATCATGTTTGTTGTTGAGCTTTTCAAGAATATAACCAATCTTGTCACCGTCTACTAGGAAGTTACCTAGCATTCCAGTTTGATTGGTCAGTTCGAGCGCCTGTTTGAGGAACTGCTGTGCTTTTGCCTCATCTTGCTGAGAAATCGCCAACACCGCTTGTACAATGAGATTGCGATTGGTATCGGTCAACAACTCGTTTTCGCCAGCCTGTTTCTGAATAAAGCTAATCGTTTCATTCGCATCGTCAAATTTGCCTAGCGCAATTTGAGCGCGGGCAATGTTGCGCCATTGAAGTTGAGTAAAGTGGTTACAAGCTTGCTCTGGGCGCACCGTGGTTTCAAGCCACTGGGCGATCGATTCCAAATCGCCACGGGCCTGCCAGAATAAAATTAAAGAGAGCGAGGCATTGGCTGTCCAGTCAACGTGATAGGTGGACTGTTTGAGCAGATGAACGATTTGATCGATAAACTTGCCGGCTTTGTCTATTTCGCCGCGGCCAATCGCGATACGAGCCAACATCGAGTAACTATGTAAGTGTTTGCTTGGGCTATGATTGCCGAGCACATCGAGCCCCTTATAGGCGCACTCTTCAGCTTCATCAAGACGGTTCCAACACCACAAAATTTGCGCGCGAATACGCAGTAAGAACTCGTGCAGAGGGACTTGATGCAGTTGCTGCTCTTCGATCAGTTTGAAGGCATTATCTTGCACTTCATAAGCGGCTTGTACATAGCCTTGAGCAATTAATATTTCACTTTGTTGCAGCATCGCCCACAATGCCTGATGGTAAACCTGATACTGGCGAGCCAGCTTTTCGGTTTGTTGCATCATGGGCAGAGCGCGGCTTAGGTGTCCTAATACGTGATTAACTTCACCGACCACCGACGTGGCCACAATGCGGCTGCGGTAGATGGTGGAGTCGAGTTGACTAAGCGCGAGCTCGGCCAACTCCAGTGCTTGCTCGGGCTCGTTGCGGTTGATCGCAACTTGCGCACGCAATGCGTTGAACTCACCTTGCTCTTTGCCGCTCAGCACCACATTAAGTTTGGCCATTTGCTGGTCGGCTTTGGATAACAGGTCGCCGACATCATTATAGCGATGTTGACTCTGTGCCAACCAAGCTTGCAACATGCACAGCTTCGGCTCACTGTAGAGCTGCTCTGTGGTCAGAGAGTTGATCGCTTTTTCAAGGGTTTGCAACTCACCGCTGTTGAACATGCTCCAGCCATACTGGCTCAAGATATCTGCGGTCAACTGGCTATCACGCGCTTCTTGTGCATGACACAGTGCTTGGTGCGGCGAAGACAACTTAAGCCAAGCGGTGGCGGCTTTTCTGTGTAAAAGCTTTTCTTGTTGAGGGATACGCGCAGTCCGCTCGTGAGACAGAAACTCAGCGAACAGGTTATGGAAACGGTACCAGTTTTGCTCTCCCTCAAGCGGATGAATAAACAGACCAAATCGGTTGAGGGATTCAATCATGCTCAGCGCATCTTCACGTTCGGTGAGCTCAGAGACCAACTGGTCGTTGAAATGATCGAGCACTGAGCATTGTAGTAAGAACTGTCGAGTCTCTTGATCTAATAGGTCGAATACCTCTTCCACCAGGTAGTCCCAAAGATGCGCGTGGTTAAATTGCGAGAATGACTCGGCAGATTGCGCGAGGGTTTTGTGCTGATGTTGAGCCTGCAGTGCAATCAACTGCAATGCCGATGGCCAGCCTTCGACATAGTTACGCAGATTGTTCGCGGTGGTGTCATCAATGCCGTCGCTGACGCGTTGATTAAAGAAACGCGTGGTCTCTTCGGTGTCAAACGCCAGCAGTTCATCGCCGATCTCTATCATTAAATCGCGAACGCGCAAGTTAGCTGTGCCGAGTGGCGGAGCTGCGCGGCTGGTGACAACTAGGGTCAAATTATCTGGCATGTGTTTGAGAAAAAAACGCATCGCTTCGTGAATTTCGTCATCGGCGATCAGGTGATAGTCATCAAGTACCAAATAGCACTCTTGATGAAAGTTTGACATCTCAGTGAACACTTCACCGAACAGCGAGTGAAGGGACGAAAACTGACGCTTTTCGGCCAGCTTTTGCGAGCTTGGGCAGCTTCCATCTGTGGCTTTGTTTAGTGCTTTCAGCAAATAATTGATAAAACGAAATGAGTCGTTGTCGCTCTCATCTATGCTATACCATCCGACATTGGGTTTATCAGACAGCCATTGTGCGGCCATGGTGGTTTTGCCGTATCCAGCAGGCGAGCGCAGCAGCACCAACTTATAACAAGGCGCTTGTTGCAGTAAATCAAGCACTCTTGGTCGTACGATAGCGTTGTGCAGTCGGCCCGGGCGCGTTAATTTTGAAGGAATCCACATCTTCTTAATCCCTATTTAATGTCCTGCTGGTCATCACCCTGTTACTCGGAGTGAGTCAAGGTGGTTTTGAGCAAAAAACGTTCAATGTAGCGTGTTGCAATGAATAGTACTGGAGATCAAAAGCAACAGTTATTGATCAGCCGTCGGTTTTTCGCCTATTTCACACTTTGGCTTCTTCTACGCCCTATATTTGTGATGATGGTCACTTATTGTTGGATGGTAAACTGTGTTCTAACTCTCTCTCTGCACCGATAAGCGTGAAATTTGCACTCGAAACAAAAACATTCTGTGACTGAGTATACATATTCACCAAATAGACATTCCTCGCAACATGTATCTTTAATACACCAGAACTAGGCTAAATTCGTTGATGGTGTGATCTTTATCACCCGAGCTCAGGCGTAGCGATTTTTTAATGAGAGTTAGATCACTGAGCCTATGGATATACACCCTCTACGCCCTGTTTCCTCCTCCTAAATTGGTTGCTAGGTGGGAGGATGTTTTACTGAGTGTGTCAATGCACGATATGGCACAGATGGATTAAAACCAATAAGTGAGATTTCTCCAATGAAACCTACGCAACAGAAAAATTTTGATAAGGCTGCGTTTCAAGCCGATGTAAAGATGCATCTTTCTGCGACTTACGCGAAAACAGTCGAAACCGCGACTTCACGTGAGTGGTATCTTGCCATGGGCAAAGCGCTTGCAGAGATCACGACACTTGATCTTTTAAAGACTGAGCAAGATCCAAGAATCAAAAATGCCAAAAGCGTTAACTACCTTTCTCTTGAGTTCTTGATTGGCCGCTTGACAGGTAACAACCTAATTAGTCTTGGTCTGTACGAGCAAATCACGGATGCAATGGCTGAGTTAGGGCAAAACCTAACTGACTTGCTAGAAGAAGAGCGCGACCCATCATTGGGCAATGGTGGTTTGGGCCGTTTGGCGGCGTGTTTCATGGATTCGTGTGCGGCGCAAGAGTTCCCAACTGTTGGTTACGGCCTTCACTATGAATACGGCTTGTTCAAACAGTCATTTAAAGATGGCCGTCAACAAGAAGCACCAGACGCGTGGCGTGGTGTTGAAGGCTACCCGTGGGAAGTTGCACGCCCAGAATTGGCGCAAGAAATTGGTTTCTATGGTCACGTGGAAGTGACGCATGAAAACGGCCGTGAAGTACGTAAATGGGTACCAGGTATGACAGTAAAAGCCATGCCTTGGGATCTGCCAATCGTGGGTTACGAGTCAGACACGGTTTACCCGTTACGTCTGTGGGAATGTCAGGCTATTGCGCCATTCTCGCTAGCCAGTTTCAACAATGGCGACTACTTTGAAGCTCAGCACGCATTGATCGATGCGGGCAACATCACCAAAGTACTGTACCCAAATGACAACCACGAGAAAGGCAAAACGCTGCGTCTAATGCAGCAGTACTTCCACTCAGCGGCGTCGGTACGCGATATTTTACGTCGTCATGAAGCGGCTGGCTTCGCTTTGGCTGATCTACCAAAACAAGAGACCATTCAGCTCAACGATACTCACCCGACTATCGCTATTCCAGAGTTGATGCGTATTTTGATTGATGAAAAAGGTCTCTCTTGGGAAAAAGCGTGGGAAATTAGCTCACAAACTTTCGCGTACACTAACCATACTCTACTTCCAGAAGCACTGGAGACTTGGCCAGAGTCGTTGATTCAACGTTTGTTGCCTCGTCATATGGAAATCATTTTTGAAATCAACCACCGCTTCCTCCAAGAAGTTCGTGCGATGTGGCCAGGTGACGGTGAGAAGCAAGCGAAGCTCTCTATTATCCAAGAAGGTTTTAACCGCATGGTACGCATGGCGAACTTGTGTGTGATTGGTTCATACGCGGTAAACGGCGTAGCCGCGCTTCACTCTGAATTGGTGAAAAAAGACCTGTTCCCAGAGTTCCACGAGATGTTCCCAACACGTCTTCATAACGTGACTAACGGTATCACGCCACGTCGCTGGTTGAAGTTCTGTAACCCAGGTCTGTCGCAACTGATTACCGACAAAATTGGTAGCGAGTGGCCAGCGAAGCTTGAGCAGCTAGAAGGTATTGCTAAGTTCGCCGATGACGCTAAATTCCAAAAAGAATTCATGGCAGTGAAAAAAGCCAACAAACAGCGCCTAGCTGACTGGGTTCAAGCCAACATGGGTATCGAGCTAGATACTAACGCTATCTTTGACGTGCAAATCAAGCGTCTGCACGAGTACAAGCGTCAGCATCTCGATCTACTACACATTTTGTCTCTATACCACCGCATCATCAACGAGCCTGGCTTCGAGTGCACGCCACGTGTGGCTATCTTTGCAGCGAAAGCCGCGCCAGGCTACCACCTAGCGAAAGAGATCATCTTTGCGGTGAACAAGGTTGCTGAGAAGATCAACAACGACCCACGCATTGGCAACAAGTTGAAAGTGGTCTTCATCCCTGATTACCGCGTTAGCATGGCAGAAATCATCATTCCTGCTGCTGATGTATCGCAGCAGATCTCGCTAGCGGGTAAAGAAGCGTCAGGTACAGGTAACATGAAGATGGCACTAAACGGTGCACTAACGATTGGTACCATGGACGGCGCGAACGTTGAAATTCGTGAAGAAGTGGGTGATGACAACATCTACATCTTTGGTCTTGAAGTGGACGAAGTGGTGGCACTGAAAGCGGCTGGCTACAACCCTTACGACTACTACCACGCAGATCCTCTGCTGAAAGCCTCACTTGACCTCTTGCTCGGTGATGAGTTCACACCAGGTCAACCTGGCTTGCTACGTGCAACATACGATAGCTTGCTAGATGGTGGTGACCCATACCTATGTTTGGCTGACTTTGCTTCTTACGTGCAAGCGCATGAAGCGATGGGCAAACAGTACCAAGACCAAGCGGGTTGGGCGAAGAAGGCGATACTCAACACCGCGTTGGTCGGCAAGTTCACCTCTGACCGCTCAATTCGAGACTACGTGAACAACATTTGGAAACTTGAAGCGGTGAAACGCTAAACAAGCCAACAAAAGCCAAGGCCCTCGTGCCTTGGCTCTACTTCTTTTAGATATAAAATTACCCTACATTTTGAAGGTATAAGCAGTCCTTCGGAGAGAGCGATGAAACAACAAAACGCATTAAAACAAGTCGCTGAAATGGCGAGAATTGCCGACAGCTACGTGAGCGCGTGGGGAGATGAAGCGAAGGTTTCTGAAGAGACCATCCGCCGCCTGCTAGCCTCGCTAGGTTACGATACAACCAATGACGAAACACTACTAAAATCGGCGGAGAAAAAGCACAAAAAAGATGTGCTTGAACCGGTGCTCGTGGTGCGTGATGGTGAGCCTGTTGAAGTCTCCCTTAACCTAGGAGTAAGTGCTAGAGAGAGCGAATTTAGCTGGCGTCTAGATACGGAACAGGGAGAGGTACTTGAAGGCTATCTTCAGTCGCAAATCGTACGCGATGAGCGTAGCGAGGGTGGCCCTTTAGTGTTTGCACTACCAAGCGATATTGCTTGGGGTTATCACAAGCTAACCGTTATGCGTAAGCGCCGTAAAGCGCCGTATGAGATGACGTTAATTGTGACGCCACGCGCTTGTTACAAACAAGATGCGATTGAGCGTGGTAAAAAAATGTGGGGCCCAAGTGTCCAGCTTTACACTTTGCGTACTCAGCACAACTGGGGTATCGGTGATTTTGGCGATCTGAAACAGCTCGTAGCGGACATTGCGTCCCGTGGTGGTGACTTTGTCGGCTTGAACCCTATCCACTCCCTGTTCCCTGCGAACCCGGAAGGCGCAAGCCCATACAGCCCATCATCGCGTCGCTGGTTGAATATCCTGTATATCGATGTCAGCTCAGTGCCTGAATTTGCACTGAGCATAGAGGCGCAGCAGCGCGTGGGTAGCGCTGAGTTCCAACAACGTTTGCAAAAAGCGCGAGACTCTCACTGGGTCAACTATACCGAAGTGGCGGATCTCAAGCTGAGTGTGCTTCCTTTGCTGTTTGACGAATTCAAAACCCGTCACCTTGACAAGAACACCGAGCGGGCACAGAAGTTTTTGGGATTTGTTGAACAAGGGGGAGATAGCCTGTTGCATCAAGCAGCCTTTGATGCGCTTCATGCAAAACTCCATGCCGAAGACCACAACATGTGGGGCTGGCCTGTTTTCCCACAAGAGTATCGTCAATTCGATAGCAGTGCAGTGACGGCCTTTATCGAAAAGAATCAAGACAAAGTCCATCTTTACATGTATTTGCAGTGGATTGCCGATATTCAAATCCAAGAAGCGCAAGCCTTGGCAGAAGAAAAAGGCATGTCAGTCGGCTTATACCGAGATCTCGCGGTTGGGGTTGCCGACTCTGGCAGCGAAACCTGGGCTGACGACGGAAATCTTGTGATGGACGCCAGCATCGGTGCGCCGCCGGATGTACTTGGCCCGCTTGGTCAAAACTGGGGTTTGCCGCCACTCAACCCACAAGTTCTGCACGCAACCAGTTATGATGCTTACATCAAGTTATTGCGTGCCAACATGAAGCACTGTGGCGCGCTGCGTATCGACCACGTGTTGGGTTTGCTACGCCTATGGTGGATTCCAAAAGGTGAAAACGCGACACAAGGCGCGTACATCTACTACCCAGTCGAAGATATGCTGGCGATTCTAGCCCTAGAATCACATCGTCACCAATGCAGCGTGATTGGTGAAGATTTGGGTACAGTGCCGGACGAAATCGTCGATATTTTGCGTGATGCGGGTGTCCATTCGTACAAAGTCTTCTTCTTCGAAACATCCGAAGACGACGGCGGTTACATTTCTCCTGCTCACTATGCCGAGCAGTCGATGTCGGCCTTATGTACTCACGACATGCCGACTCTACGTGGTTTCTGGCATTGTGACGACCTAAAAATGGGTGAAGAGCTTGGCTTGTACCCAGATGCAGAGCAATTAAAAGGGCTGTTTGCAGACCGCCTTGAGTCTAAGCAAGGCATTCTTGACTCCGTCGCTTGGCATGGTTACTTGCCAGATGGGGTAGGGCGAGATGCGCAATACGTACCTATGGACTCGTATCTTGCAGAAGCGTTGCAACTGCATGTGGCAGCCGGCGCATCAACACTGCTAAGTGTTCAATTGGAAGATTGGCTAGAAATGGACAAGCCAGTTAACATTCCTGGCACGGTTGATGAGTACCCTAACTGGCGTCGTAAGCTGTCAATGAACCTCGATCAAATCTT
Source organism: Pseudomonadota bacterium (assembly GCA_038533895.1). GTDB lineage: Bacteria > Pseudomonadota > Gammaproteobacteria > Enterobacterales > Vibrionaceae > Vibrio. The sequence goes on from JBCAXU010000033.1 coordinate 27,529, forward strand.
TGCTCATGAAGGGGTCAACCGGATTGCACACAAGCTGACTGAAGTAAGAGCAAAAGCGAGTAAATAATGCCGATGTTGCAGAGTGAACATAGAAAATTTAAGGCTATATCACTCTATGTAGAGCAGGAATTCGGTAAACTAGAATCATGCTAATCAAGCCCGCTATTTAGCGGGCTTTTTCGCTTATTTGATCCGCTACTTACCCTGTGCATCATCAAGCTGAGCTCAGGGTAAATAGCGCCATCAGCGCCGGTTTTCGGCCAGAAAGTTAGGTTAGGGAGAGGACGACTTGAAAGCAACAACGTTAGATAAGGCAACAAAGATATATAACCAACTTTCGCATGCGACATTTGCAGATCCTTTCTCTTTTATCGGTCCCTTTATCGACCCCAAACAAGGGGCGCTCAGGGTATGGATGCCAGGGGCTGACAAAGTTGAGTTGGTGATTGATGAGGAGCGGGTAGAGTTAGAACGCGAAGATGCGTCGGGGTTTATTTTAAAGCAGCAGCGTGACTTGCACTTAACCCATTATTTGTTAGCGGTAGATTGGAACGGCACCGAGCAGTTGGTCGATGATCCTTACCAATACCACAATATCTATGCTGAGTATGACGATCTGCATACACCGAAAGAAATGTATAAGCACATGGGTTCGCAGTTCGTGACCTTAGAGCGTGATGGTAAGCAGATTTCGGGGATACGCTTTTTGGTTTACGCTCCGCACGCGTCGGCATGCAGTTTAGTCGGTGAGTTTAATCAGTGGGATGGCCGCCGTACGCCGATGCAGCGTCTTGACTATGGTATTTGGGGGATTTTTATTCCCAATTTGCCAGAGGGAACTCAATACAAGTTTGAGCTTAAGGGGCCCAATGGTGAAGGGTTGCCACATAAAGCCGATCCTTGGGGCGCTTATGCAGAGCAGTACCCCTCATTTTCATCTGTGACTTATGATCACAGTCGTTATCAGTGGCAAGATCAGCAATGGCAACAGCGTCCAGTCACAGAAAAACGCAAGCAAGCCTTGTCGTTTTATGAACTGCACCCTGGCTCTTGGCGTCGAGGCGCAAACGGTGATTTCCTCAATTATCGAGAGTTAGCCGATCAATTGATCCCTTATCTGGTGGACATGGGCTACACCCATGTTGAGTTGATGCCCGTTTCTGAACACCCATTTTATGGCTCTTGGGGCTACCAACCGGTTGGACTGTTTGCACCAACCAGTCGTTACGGTTCGCCAGATGACTTTAAGTACTTCGTTGATCAATGCCACCAAGCAGGACTTGGTGTGGTGCTCGATTGGGTACCGGCACACTTCCCGTCAGATGACCATGGCTTAGCCAACTTTGATGGTACGCCTTTGTTCCACGACCCTGACCCTCGTCGTGGTTGGCATCAAGACTGGAACTCTTACATTTACGATCTTGGCCGTGAGCACGTGCGCCGTTTCTTGGTTTCTAACGCACTGTATTGGTTTGAGCAGTTCCATATCGACGGTATCCGTGTCGATGCAGTGGCGTCGATGCTCTATCTCGACTATTCACGTAGCCATGACCAATGGGTACCGAATGTCGATGGCGGAAACGAAAACTATGACGCTATCGCTACCTTGAAGTGGATGAATGAGGAAGTTTATAAATACTTCCCTAACGCGATGACGATTGCAGAAGAGTCTACTGCGTTTCCGGGAGTTTCAGCACCGACGTTTATGGGCGGCTTAGGGTTTGGCTTTAAATGGAATATGGGTTGGATGCACGACTCACTCTCCTATATTCAACAAGATCCTGTTCATCGCAAATACCATCACGATACCATCACATTCCCGCTTGTTTATGCGCATAGTGAAAATTATGTGTTATCGCTATCCCACGATGAAGTGGTGTATGGCAAAGGTTCGATTCACAATAAGATGCCGGGTGATGAATGGCAGCAAACCGCCAACTTACGTGCCTATTTCGGTTATATGTATGCGCAGCCGGGTAAAAAACTTAACTTTATGGGCGCGGAGTTTGGTCAAACCGGTGAGTGGAATCACGATGACCAATTGCAATGGTTCTTGCTTGATTTTGAACGTCACCAAGGCGTGCAGTCGCTAACGCGTGATCTTAATAAGCTCTATACCAGTGAAAAAGCCTTGTATGAGCTCGACAGTGAGCCACGCGGTTTTGAATGGCGCCTACAGGATGCGGCCGATGCGTCTATCTTAGCTCACGAACGCTTGAGTGATAGTGGTGAACGCATTTTAGTGATCAGTAACTTTACTCCGGTACCACATGATGCGTTCCGACTTGGTGTCCCGATCAAGGGCACGTATCAGTTGTTACTCAATACCGATGATGCCAAGTACCACGGTAGTGGCTATCAAGTGCTGGATACGGTGAGTACTGAAGCGAAAGAGAGTCAAGGTTTAGCTCAGTCGCTGACACTGAAGATTCCACCGTTGGCCACAGTGTTCTACAAATTGAAACTTAGTTAAACGAAATGAGTTAATCGAAATAATGCCCAGTGTTAACGCTGGGCATTTTTTTATTCATTGATACCGGGGTGAGTCAGATCTTGATAGTGAATCAGCTGTTGGCGCAGGCCTTCAAAGGTTTTTCGTGCACTCGATTTGGCTAACTTATTGACCAACCAGTTCGGCAGTGCACCACCTGGGTTAGCATAGGCTCGATACTCTATCATGGTAGTGCCATCATTAAGTTTTTGTAGCATCCAGCGCGCGTCCACGTCTCGGATACGAATGTAGCCAGCTTGCTGCGCCATTGGCGAATCGGGAGCGTCTTGGATGTGCAAGACTAGTCCCAGTTCATCTTGCCAATATTTCGAGTAGGTTACCATATCCCTGTCTCTGGCTGGCCAGGGCGCTTTAAACTGGGTGTAGACGATGTTTTCGTTTACCGAGATTTGCTCCAGGACTTCGCTGTGGCTGACGTTATCTACCCAGTTCGGCACATTATCGGTATCTTCAAGTAAACGTAAAAAGGCACTATAGCTGGTTGGGGTGAACATTCGTGCACGAATCTCGACCAGGCCTTGTTTGTGTTCACGCCAATATACCGAGATTCCCGCTTTATCGCTATCAAACTGCCAGTGAGTGCTGGCGTGCACCGAGTGGCTGAGCAATAAAGGCAAGATCAATAGGGAAAGGCTTGTCCATAAGCGTCGCATACGGGTTCTCACATCTTTCATCATTGTCATCAGAGTAAAACAACCGCATCAGATTGCCTAGTGATTGACCCGTCCACGCAACGACTTGGTTTGTGATTTGATGTTTTTGCTCTTTAGACGTCGTTCTTTGGATGCGCGGGTTGGTTTGGTTTCGCGGCGCTTCTTCTGCACCACCATGGCGCTGCGAATCAACTCTGCGAGCCGATTGAGCGCATCCTCTTTGTTCTGTTCTTGAGTACGAAACTGCTGCGCTTTGATGGTAATCACCCCTTGCTTGGAAATGCGTGAATCATTCAAAGCTAGCAGCCTCTGCTTGTAGATATCAGGCAGTGTAGAGTGTTGGATGTCGAACTGAAGGTGAATGGCTGACGAAACTTTATTGACGTTCTGCCCACCCGCCCCTTGAGCACGAATGGCTGTCAGTTGGATCTCCCAAGCTTGCAGGGTCACGGTGTTAGATATTGTTAGCATCAATGGTTGGCTGTCGGCAAAAAAGCCATTGTAACGCATTTGCCGTGGGTGACTCTAATCGCGCACGAAAATTCTTTCAGATAGTTTTCGCTGACACGCGGTTGGCAAGGTTCTGGTAAGCAGCACAGTGAAAAGCAACGGTTGCCCCGCTCAATGCGGGGCGGATGCGGCTACACAAGCGTCGCCGCGGTTTGATCGCCCATCGCGATTAAACGGTCCAAGATACGCTCACCATCGGCGCGCAGGCCATTGTGCTCATACTCGTTGGTAATCCATGCTTTGGCATTAGGTATCAAGGCGAGGGTTTCGCGGCTGATGTCCATGTCAACAAACATGTCGTCTGCGTACACTGCGCAGCTAACCGGCACAGAGTTACGCGCCAGTACGTGTTCATGGTAAAGAGCTGGCCAATCTTGCTTCGCTGCCAACAGCTCGGCGGCTTGCTTAAGCGGCTGCAAGTTTTTGTATTGGTCAAACATCCATGGGAACACCATTTCGCCGGTAAAGTAGAATGGTTGCCCTTTTTGATAGTTGAACTCAGGCAGGCTTTGGCGAATGCGATGTGCGCTCCACTGGGAGGCGAACCCTTGACAGTAAATAGATTCATGGAGAATCGCGTAGATAGGATTGGTTTGAAATCCTTGTTCCATCAACATATTACTGAGAAATTCATCGCGCAGTTGTGCTTTGCCGTTGACCTCAATCAGAGCGTTTTCAAGCGCATAATAGGTCGGGAGGAATGAGTCTGACACACCGAAGTTGATGCCCAACTGTTGGAACTGCTCGACCGTAAAGCGCTGGCCGTTGGGCAGATACTCTTCATGCTCAAGCAGATGGTCGGCAATCTGCTGACACAACAGCTGCGCTTGGGGAAACTGCTGAAAAAACGCTCGGTTTTTCTCCATAGTGCGTTTGAAGGTGG
>JBCAXU010000034.1:0-31930 GCA_038533895.1 Pseudomonadota bacterium
GTCGTATCCCTGTGCGAACCAGCTCGTGATCATCTACAAGGAAAACATTTATCAAACTTGTATCTCCACACTTTGTATTTGGCTCTGCACCCACTTAATGTGGATAACAGCATAGCTGCCTAGTTTATCTGAAAATGAAAAAATTGCTTCCTCTGAATATGTGCTGAAACGCAAACTTTAGCAAGTACTTATTTGAAGTTATGCGCCTTCGTTACTTAATTACATTTCAATCAATATTATTGATAAATGAGGACTGGAAAGTCTCAAAAATGGCACACCAATGTGCAATCTATTAAATATCAATTGAAATTTGCTTAGTTTTCATTTAATTGTAAAAAGGTGTGAATAGAATTACATTCCACCGTGCGCTAACTCTCTGTTCGCAAAGAACTAAATTTAATAAGGAATTGTTATGAAAAAGCTACTAGCAGTGGCAGCTCTGGCTTCAACTCTCCCACTTTCAAACGTTGCAATGGCTGACTCAGATATCGGCTGTGGTCTTGGTACTATGGTGTTTGACGGTAAGTCTGGCAAAGTATTCAAAGTGCTAGGTGCGACGACTAACGGTACTTCTGGCAACCAAACATTCGGTATCACTTTTGGTACGCTAGGTTGTGATGGAACAGGCACTATCGACTCATCTCAAAAACTGGCTCTATTTATCGATGGCAACATGGATAACCTAGCTCGCGATATCGCGAAAGGCGAAGGCGAAACTCTAGCAACTCTATCTGAAGTTTGGGGCATCAACGAGGCAGACAAGTCTGCATTCAACGAGCTTGCTCAACAAAACTTTGCAGAAGTTTTCAAGTCTGAAAACGTTACGTCTCAAGAAGTATTTACTAATTTGAATACGTTAGTTGCCGGCGACGACGCTCTAGCAACTTACGCTATCTAAATAAATATGCTTAATGCTACACAAGGTGCTCTGTTGGGCACCTTTTTCATATCTCCACTTCGTCTTTAATAGCTAAGTCCTTTAATATTCAAATCATTACCTATAGAGTACTTAACTATTCTCACGGATTGAACAGCAGTATTACATGAAGCTATCTTCCCTTTGTATCCCTCTTCTCGCCAGCCTTGGCGGACTTTTTAGTGCTCCAACGGTTGCACAATTAAATTTCGATACCGAACAACTCGCCAGTGACCCTTATTGGCTCAAGTTAGGCCACTACTTACCAAATACCTTTTCTGGCTATGAGAGCAGTGTCGACACAGAGGCGTTTTTCTTCTCACCGCAAGGTAAGACCTCACCACTTGCAGAGCTCAATGCAACTGTTGCCGCTCTGTACAACAGTGATTCTATAGCCGCAAACGAAGCTCGTTGCCAATACCCTGCACGTTTTACTTGGTTGGAGTCCAAAGCTGGCCGAGAAGCGAAACTAGAGTGTGAAGAGATGCAAACGTGGCGAGAGGTAATTGACCCTAGCGGCATGACGCTGGTATTTCCGACTGCGTTTATGAATAACCCGTCTTCGATGTTTGGCCATACCCTGTTACGAATAGATGCAAAAGATCAAACCAGACACAAAGAGCTGGTCGCATTTGCGATTAACTTCGCCGCAGAGCCAGAGACACAAGACAACGCCGCGCTCTACGCATTTAAAGGCTTGGTCGGGAGCTATCCGGGGCGCTTCACCGTGATGCCCTATTACCGTAAGGTGCGTGAGTACAACGACATCGAATCTCGAGATATCTGGGAGTACAAACTTAAGCTAAACGAACAAGAAGTGAATCGCATCTTGCTTCACTTGTGGGAAATGCAACGCGCTGAATTTGATTACTACTTCCTTGACGAAAACTGCTCGTATCAGTTGCTCGCACTGCTTGAATTGGCTCGCGATGATTTATCGCTGATTGCCAACTTCCCTTTACAAGCAATTCCATCGGACACCGTTGAAACGCTGGCGAAGAACGGCTTACTGGAGGAACCTAAGTATCGTGAAGCATTCGGTACTCGCCTACTCCATCAAAGCGAAGAGATCGATCCGCGCCTATTCGAAGCAGCAAAGCAAGCTAAGTTAGGTCAATTTCCTTCGGCTGACGAATACAGTGACACAGAACGCGCAGCCATTTTAGAATTTGCGTACGAATGGCTGAACTTCGAACTTTATGATGTCGGTCTAGAACGTGACCCGACAGCAAAGCGTTTAACCGAGCTGCTGTTTCAACGTAGTCGTATTAAAGTAGATTCACCGTTCTCGCAAGTGCCCAAGCCAAGCATTTCCCCCGAACAAGGCCACGCGTCAGCAAGAATTGGGCTGAGTTACCAGTACAGCGATAATCACACCAACAAAGCGACCTTCGAATGGCGCCCGGCGTACCACGATTTGCTCGATTCTCAAGCTGGATTTATTCCGGGCGCTAAAATCAGCTTTTTGGATACGCAATTCAGTATTGATGACAATGGAACGAGCCGTGTTGATCGCTTCTACTTTATGGACTCCATGGCACTGGCGCCGTCTAACCGTATTTTTGACAGCTGGGCTTGGAATGTGCGTCTCGGTTTTGACCGCCGTCCAGATGAAGACAAACTCGCTGGACGCACTTTTGCGCAAGGTGGTTTCGGTAAAGCGTGGGGCGATTCGGACGGTTTGCATTTGTACAGTTTGTTCTCTGCAGAACTCAGCGGCGGACAGCTCACCAACTACGATGCAGTACCGGGGGCAGGTATCGAAGCAGGTATGCTCTACCAATTAGGTGACAGCCATCGCATTGGTATCCAAGGACAATACCTCTCTTTGTTCAAAACAAACGCCGACCAAAACGCCAGTGCAACTGCGAGCTGGCAGTGGTCATTTAACCGCAACTTAGCGGTGCGTAGTCAAGTCACCTACCAACACTGGCAAGAAGAAGACGTCAGCGCAAAAATTACCGGTTATATCTACTACTAGCCATCATTGTGCTAAGCTACTGAAGCGAAACATTACGTTGATGTTTCGCTTTTTATTTAGTAGTACTTCGATGACCGTTAACCAAGGCTTTCTCCTAACTCGCCAAGCGCGAGACATATCAGGCACCACCAATATCGACTTATGGCTCGCGACCGAGCAAGGTCCTGCACAACTGATCATTGAGGGTGAGAAGCCGGTATTCTTCGTTTTACAACAAGACACCGCCGTCATCAAAGAACAGATTGCCCAAATGGCGATATCTGCCGAACTAAAACCGTTGCCGCTACATAGCTTCGATTCCGAGCCACTAGCAGCGTGTTATTGCGCAACGGTTAAAGACGCACAAGCATTGAGTCAGGCACTCAGACTTCAAGAATTGCTGGTACTCGAAGACGACATTCGCTTAGCCGATCGATATTTGATGGAGCGCTTCATCAAAGGCAGTGTGGAATTTACTGGCACCAGCCAATCTCGAAATGGTTATCATCGCATCACACACGTAAAGTGTCGTCAGGGAGATTACACGCCACAGCTCAAAGTGGTGTCTCTCGATATTGAATGCTCGGAAAAAGGCATTCTCTATTCGATTGGCCTCGACAGCCCGATGGATAGTCGCGTCATTATGATTGGCGAACCTCAACCTGCAGAGACACCCATTGAGTGGGTGAACGACGAGCGTGAACTGTTACTCGCGATAGTCAACTGGTTTAAGCAGTTTGACCCAGACGTCATCATCGGTTGGAACGTCATTGATTTCGACTTCAGATTGCTGCATAAACGAGCGGAATGGAACAAGCTGAAACTTTATATCGGCCGAGGCAATCAAGCCAGCTATTTCCGCACTTTGAATACAACGCAACAGGGATTTATCTCTATTCCTGGCCGCGTGGTGATGGACGGCATTGATACGCTAAAAACCGCGACTTATCACTTCCGTAGTTGGTCGCTAGAATCCGTATCACAAGAATTACTGGGTGAAGGTAAACAGATTCATAACGTCCATGACCGAATGGACGAAATCAATCACATGTTCAAACATGACAAGCCTGCTTTGGCCAAGTACAACCTTCAAGATTGTGTGCTCGTCAATAAGATTTTTGCCCATACTCATCTACTAGAGTTTGCCATTGAACGCTCAAGGTTAACCGGCGTTGAGCTCGATCGCGTCGGCGGCTCAGTGGCTGCATTTACCAATCTTTACCTGCCACAACTTCATCGAGCCGGTTACATAGCCCCAAACTTGCAACCAGAAAGCTGGATTGCAAGCCCAGGAGGCTATGTGATGGACTCGATCCCAAATTTGTACGACTCGGTATTGGTGCTCGATTTTAAGAGCCTGTACCCTTCGATTATCCGCTCATTCTTAATCGATCCGATGGGCTTAATTGAGGGACTCAAGTTAGAAATTGGCAAAGCGGATAACCAAGCGGTGCCCGGTTTTCGCGGCGGTCAGTTTGACAGACATAAACACTTTTTACCTAAGATGATCGAAGATTTGTGGGCAGCACGTGACGTCGCCAAAAAGAACAACGAGAAAGCCTTTTCTCAAGCAATCAAGATCATCATGAACTCGTTTTATGGCGTTTTGGGTTCTTCCGGTTGTCGTTTCTTTGATACGCGTTTAGCTTCAAGTATCACCATGCGTGGCCATGAAATCATGAAACAAACCAAACGCTTAATCGAAGATAAAGGTTATCAAGTGATCTACGGTGATACCGACTCGACCTTTGTCTCTTTAAATGGTCAATTCAGTCAACAAGAGGCTGATAAAGTCGGCAATCAGTTGGTCGAACATATTAACCAATGGTGGACGCAGCACCTTAAGCAAGAGTACAACTTAACTTCCATCCTTGAGCTGGAATACGAGACACACTATCGCAAGTTCTTAATGCCGACCATTCGCGGGCAGGAAACGGGCTCCAAGAAACGCTACGCGGGCTTAATTGGCGAAGGTGAGCAAGAGCGCATCGTATTTAAAGGATTAGAGAGTGCACGTACCGATTGGACGCCACTAGCACAGGAATTTCAGCAAAGCCTTTATGCCAAAGTCTTTGCCGGTGAAGAACCAAGTGAATACATTCGCGACTTCGTTGAGCGCACCAAAAATGGCGAATTTGACCACAAGCTTATTTATCAGAAGCGTTTACGTCGCAAACTGCACGACTACCAAAAGAACATTCCACCACAAGTACGTGCGGCTCGCATGGCTGATGAGATCAATGCCCAATTAGGAAGACCACTACAATACCAAAACCGCGGACACATTGAGTACCTGATAACCATCGCGGGCCCTGAACCACGCGAATACCAGAAAAGCGCTATCGATTATCAACACTATATCGATAAACAGTTAAAGCCTGTGGCTGAAGCTATTTTGCCGTTTATCGGGCTAGACTTCGTCACTCTAAGCGAGCCGCAGCTAGGACTCTTTTAGCTGGAAAAAAGCCGACTGTAATCCACAAGATCCTCGACTGACATCGCTTTTGCGTAATACCAACCTTGTACCGCTACCGAGCTTGACCGCGGAATATACGCTAACTGCTGTTCAGTTTCGACCCCTTCAACAATCACGTCCATCTCGAGTTGATCGGCGATGGTCAATAAAGTTTTAAATACACGGCGTCCTTTTTCTGATTCGAGTGCGAGCACAAATGAACGATCAATTTTGATGCAGTCGATATCAAACTGATTGAGATAACTCAATGAAGAATATCCGGTACCAAAGTCATCGATATGTAACTTTATACCGAGCTGATGAAGTCGATTAAACGCCAGTGTCAAACGTTGAATATCAGCGAGCAAGGTTTCCTCAGTTATCTCAATATCGACAAACTTTGCATGAGGTCTAATCATAGTCACAAGCTTGGTTAAGCTCTCTTCATCGAGCAACGTTGCCGGGGTGATGTTAATACTGACATTGATAAAGATGCCCTGCGCTTGCATGACATCAATATCACGGACCGCTTGTTTGACTACCCACAAATCTAACTCTTTCATTAAGCCTGCTTTTTCCAACCAGGGTAAAAACTGGTACGGCAGCAATTTATTGCCTTTATCGTTAACCGCGCGCACGAGAGCCTCACAGCCCACCACTTTGTTTTCTGTTGGAGAAACTTGAGGTTGGTACTCTAAACAAAAGTCGCGTCGACTAAGCAGTTCCATCTCCCTGACAATAGCTCGGTCTTCACGTTCCTTCTTTGCCAACTCAACGATGGGATCGCAACTCAGGGTTTGCGCTTCTTCCTGACGGCGACTAAAGCTGGTATCGAGTGCCGTAAGATGTATGGCTTGCTTATCGTAAGCCTGGCCAATGGCTTTTACCGCAGGATAGTAAATCAAAATACCAATTATGATATTGAACGCTTGCAGCAACAGTGCCGAGACATCGCCATTGGTCGCCACCAGAGCATTAAAAAAGATGGGACTGTTGAAAGGAACAGACACGCTTGGCGAAGCTACCCATCCGAGAGAAACGGCAGTCATGCTCACTAAAACATTCGCCATAGGAGCCAATAAAAATGGCACCAGCAAGCGTGGATTAAAAATAATCGGTAAGCCGAACAGCAATATCTCATTAATATTGAGTAGCCCGATCGGGATGCTCGCCAGCGCGATCAGTTTTAAGCTCTTCTGTTTGGTAAACATCAGTAGAGCGATCACTAGCGATAAGGTTGCACCACTACCACCAATGAACACGAAAGCGCCCATAAATGAGAGGTTCATCGGATATACGCCTTCTCCTCCCGCCAACACGGTCGAGTAATTTAGGTTACTCGCTTCTTGCAGCAACTCAACCAAAGGCAACAGCGCATAATAACCATGCACACCAACAAACCACAACAGCGAGTTCAACACACTAAAGGTGACACCAAACAAAGTGGGGCTGTTGGCATAGTCTACGTTCATTAATGACAGTAGTGATAAATCACTCATACCACTAAATATCAGTAGATTAACCACGACGACCAGCGCGCTGGTAAGCACTGCGGGCATCACCAGATTCAGCGACTCTTTTACAATATGCCCTGCACTATCAATTTTCGTTAACTGTAGCGACGGATAACTTAGCAATGATGCAAGTACCGGAATGGCATAGAGAGGCGTCAAGATGGCCATGATGATTTGAAAGGTCAACACCGTTTGCTGTTCGGGCATCAGTCTAGCGACGAGGATCAAGTAAAGTATCGAGAGCAGTGCGATGGGAGGTCGCGGCAGTCGCCACTGCATAGCGAGTACGTAAGAGATAGTTGCTGTCATTAAATAGGGGAAAAACAGCGCAATCCCATCATGAAGATCGTATAAAGCGCTCACCCAAGCGGTACGATAGCCAAGTATAAACTCGCCTAAGCAGGCAAGTAATAGACAGAAAGATGAGATCATCAGGCATGGAATAAGCCAAACCATCCCCTCTCGAATCGCCTGAAACGAAGGGATAATAAACTTTGAAAACCACGTTGATAGCGTCGTTGAGACGCGGTTTAAGCCTGACGCTTCCATTGCTCTACTAACTCCTCTACTCTCTGTATTAAAGTTAGCAGGTGAATGTGTTTTCTATAACTAAAAAACCAAAATAATGCGATCCAACAACATGTTAGCCAATCTTGAACTCAGTCTTCTTATACTGCTTGCTAAGCCATTCACCAAACCCATCCAAAATGCCAATAACCGAGCGCTTGGCAATCAATCGCCCACTAAGCAATATACCTAACCTCTCGATCTCAACGCGCTTTTCGGGATGGTAACGCAAAAAGGCCTGACCGCATTCAATCGGGTCATCGTACCAACATTTATCTTTGTACATCACTAGGGAGTAACTAGCCCTTAACAGCTTTTTGGCGATGATTTTTTGCGCGCGAATTTGGTCAGACTCTTTATCGGCACGGGCAATGCGATTACGATAAACGGCTACCCAATCTTCCACATCCATATTCCAGTGCTTGGCTATCTCCCAACTCGGCTCATAGTCACCAAAACACTCCGACAAATCGTCGCCGTGGATGCAAACCGCGCAATGTCGCAACTGAAAACCCCAAGAAAAGATACTCTCTAGGCTCGCAACTTCACTGACTAAGGCGGTTTTAAAGTTGATTTCAGTAATAAACGGATAGGCTTTTTGAAAACGCCAACGAATCGAGTTAAATAAAGTGGTTTTAACGTCACTGAAAGGTTGCAGAGTCACCACGATGACATCAAGGTTGGATTGATTCGGCTTAGCGGTTTTGCGCGCAACACTGCCGTATAGATACAAACTATGCAGGTTCTCTCCTAGTCCCGTTTTCACAAAGCTCACCAGCGCGTCTATTGCTGGCTGATACTGAGTTTGAAACGCTTCATTTGGGTCTATTGTAGATAGATGCATTTGATTGTTAACAGAATAATCAGGAGGTAATAGAGCTATGTTCGCTCAGCATGATTGATCAATCAAGATATTCCTTCCGCTATTGTCTCGATATATAATGCAACCACTAATTCACATACGAAGGAAATTGTTCATGCCAAAGGCGAGTGAACTGAAAAAAGGTTTTGCGATTGAATCGAACGGCAAAACGCTACTCATTAAAGATATCGAAGTCACAACTCCCGGTGGCCGTGGCGGCGCAAAAATTTACAAACTTCGCTGTACCGACCTAACGACAGGTGCTCGAGTTGATGAGCGTTTTAAGTCTGACGATGTGCTAGAGACAGTGGACATGTTCAAACGCGCTTCTTCTTTTTCTTACGTTGATGGTGACGAATACATCTTTATGGACAATGAAGACTTTACTCAGTACACCTTTAAGCAAGATGAGATCCAAGACGAGCTGATGTTCATCAACGAAGAGATCCAAGGTTTGCACGTTATTCTGGTTAACGGTAACGCTGTCGGTCTAGAGCTTCCTGCTTCTGTTGAACTTGTTATTGAAGAAACTGACCCTTCTATTAAAGGTGCGTCGGCTTCCGCGCGCACTAAACCAGCTCGCTTTGCTACAGGCCTAACAATTCAAGTACCTGAGTACATTGCGACAGGCGACCGCGTTGTTGTCAACACCACTGAACGCAAATACATGAGCCGAGCGTAACCATGACCGAGCTAATCTCTTACGACGAAGCCATCGACACGGCCTACGATATTTTTCTCGAAATGGCCCCAGATAACCTAGAGCCTGCAGATGTCATTCTATTTACTGCTCAGTTCGACGAACGCGGCGCCGCGGAGTTAGTCGAAACGGGCGATGATTGGGCCGCTCATGTCGGTTTTGATGTCGATAAAGAGACCTATGCGGAAGTTAGAATCGGTCTAGTTAACGAACAAGATGATGTGCTCGACGATGTGTTCGCTAGGCTATTGATCAGCCGCGATCCTGAACATAAGTTCTGTCACGCGTTGTGGAAACGTGACTAACGTCTGTCGTTAGCTTCAAATAGGAAAACGCCCCAGCTTTTTAACCGGGGCGTTTATATATCTAGCGGTTTACAGCCGATAGTTTAGCGAGTAAACCGGTCGCGTTTGATGCACTCTTGCGCTAAGCGCTAATCATCAATTTTGATGTTCTCTACGCGAGCTTTCAGTTTTTGACCTGGGCGAAAGGTCACAACGCGACGAGCACTGATTGGAATGTCTTCACCGGTCTTGGGATTCCGACCTGGACGTTCATTTTTGTCGCGAAGATCGAAATTACCGAAACCAGACAGTTTTACCTGTTCGCCACTTTCAAGTGCTTTACGAATTTCTTCGAAAAACGCCTCAACCGTTTCCTTGGCATCCCGTTTACTGTATCCAAGCTTTTCAAACAGGTTCTCAGCCAAATCGGCCTTTGTGAGCGCCATAAAACTTTCCTCAAAGCTGTGTTAAACATTGCCACCTCAAGGTAGCACCCTAACTTTCGCTAAGCCAATCAACAACATATCGGCTCTACACAGGAAAGTGTATGACAAGCTTATGATTTTCGCCAACTTTTTTATTGCCTGAAGGGTTTTAATCTTCAAATACAATAACATAGCTCATAAAACTTACAGTATTTCCACAAAGCCTAATTAAAAAATATTGTTAAACATCAGCATATTAGCCCGCTACTGACAATTAAGTCAGATAAAATATCTAAATTGAGCCATTTAACAAAATAACCCGTTGATATTAAAACATTCAGTGTCGATATCTATTATTTCCAGTCCGGTGATAATCTAAGACAGGTACAACTTAGCTGCATTCAGTAACGATAGTGAGATCTGACCAGAACATTATTACCTCCTTGGTTGCATATCAATGGCATATCCACTAATAATCAGCGATGTATAAAAACAATAACTAAGCGTAAAAAACGCTCAAAATTCAATAACAATATGTTGGCTAATTCGCATGACTTTACTCTCCACACTTTCGGCTTGCTTGCAGCGCGAAACACTAGATGGTGCTGCTCGCAACGAGCTGTATCGACAACTTACTCAAACGTCGTGTTTTGTCTCTTACCGAGACTGGTTCACAAGCTTAATCAACAAGCGCAAGCAAATGGTGCTCGACCAGCATCCTAAGTTTGTTCATTGCAGCATGAGCACGATTTTCCACTCACCCGAATATTTGAAGCTAGTGGATCAAGGCCCCACCGCGAGCAGCAGTGCCACGCGTGAGCTGAACTGGGCACTGGAGAAAGTCGCACTGAAACACTTCAACTCTTTGGGCAAAATGTGGGCCTTGCTAGAGATAAGTGAAATCCAGCACAATAAGCAGTCAACCACACAACTGGCGCCTGGATTAAGCTACATGGATGATGACTACCGTGGACGACTGATCGATGATGTTGCACGCTGCGATTTGTTAGTCACCTCACCACACAGCGAGGGCTTGTTTACCATCGCTCAGGCCATTTGTCTCGCAAACTTGAAACTGTTTGTATTGGAACAATCTTGGTATGAACTCTTACCCTTGCTGCATCACTCCGCTGAGGGATGCCATTTTGTGTTACTGCATCAACCCATACAAGACACTCCACCTTGTTTGGCGGCCAGTGCCATGATTACCGACTGGACACAACATAAACGTTGGTTAAGTTTTAGCCCCTTTTTTCAACACCAGCACTGGCAGCCTTTGCTCGAAGAGCACTCCTTGAAGCGACTCCTCCAAACTGGCGCTTTTGTTAACCTGGTCCCAAATATTAGCTCTTTGGCTGATTTTGACCATCACTGTCGAGAAAATGTAAACCCGAATGCAAAGCTTTGTGAAATCCTGCGATTAACAACCGCTGGCGGGGCGAGACAACGGCTCTACCTGCTTTATCTCGCGCAGAAGGAGATGGCCCAAGCCCTTTGTCGTGCTGGTTATCAATGCGCCTACACCATTATTGAGAACCCTTGGTTGCTCAATTTTTACGCGCAGCTTAGCGACTGCGCTTACATCAACACTGGACGATACTGCATCGACCATTTAGGCTACCCAACTTATCGCGGCGTTTGGTTAGTGGAGTCTTTTCATCAGCAGTACGCCTCTATCGATTTCAAACAATATCAGCAAATGGTTAGAACAACACAACGCAATCTAGAGGTACACGATGCTTGATTCCATCACAAGCGTTGAACTGCACCCTGTGTTTGTACTCTTAATGCTGGTTTCATTTGTGGTTTTACAATGGAACCTCTACTTTATTAGGTCAGTCAGGCGCAGACCCCAATCGCGGCTCAAGCATATTAGAGCCCCATATTTATTGTACTGTTTGTCGATTCTTGGCTGGGTATTGAGTAACGCCTACTTCTTCTCGCCTTTACTGGTCGCGTGGGGAGATAATGCCGCAATCGTTGCCGCCATTGTCGCTAACCTTTTCTCCTACTCCGCATTTGCTAATGCCTATATTGTGTGTTTGATCCTGGCTAAAGGAAACCGCCGCTCCACCCACGTAAAACTTGGTGTGCTTGGGGTGATTTCAACCGGTGTAGTATTAGCTAACCTGTTCAACTACGAGATGATCACTAGCATTTCCATTGAGAAGGCAGGCGTTTTCGCGCTGCAATTTGGCGGCTCAACCAGCTATTTCTTCGCCATCGTACTGTGTCTGATTTTGCTGTCATTTGAATGTGTCGTGCAATACTCGCGTAGTGCCAAACCCCTTCAGCATATCAAGTCTCTCTATATGTTGTTTGGTATGAGTATTTTTATGGTCTCGACACTGTTGATCCATGTCGTAATACCGATGATCTACGATGACTTCTCATTAGCTTGGTTACCACCAGCGCTTTCCATTTCAGAAATGATGCTGATGGGCTATGCCTTGGTCACCTCAAGGTTTTACAGCAATCGACATATTCTGTTTCGTATGTTGAGCGTGGTATTGTCTGTCACTGCGCTCGCCCTACCACTATTCATCGTTTTAACGGTGACAGAAACCGAGCAACTGCTGTTCGCTATCATAGTCGCTACCTTGTCTACAGGCCTGTTTTGGCGAAGGTTGAACCACTACAGTGAACGATTTGCCAGCCGATTGGTTTTCGGTGAGCGCCTGCCGCCACAACAAAAAATCTATCGACTTGCGGAAGAGTTTCAGACCTCTATTGATGAACCGCTGCGCAAAGTCGCGAACATCTTAAAGATTGACCAAGACGCCATTCAGCTTGTTTCCAATGTGCAAGATGAGCCCCTGTACACTAAACATCTAAAAAATCGATCTAGCGTATTGGTGTTGGAGGAGATTGAAGAGAGCTTGCCACAGATTCAAAATCGTAAAGAGATCCTTTCAATGCGTCAGTTGTACCAAAAGATGGACAACGACAATGTTGCTATGGTGCTCCCTATCTTTGATCGCACCCAGCATGTCTCTCATTTATTGATTGCCCATCGCAAGCACAATGGACGCTTATTCTATGGAGAAGAAATAGAGGCGCTGCAGCTAGTTGTAAAAAAAGCTCAGGGATATATCAATGCAGGCTTGAAAATAAAACAATCTCAAGCACTAGCTAATTCTATTGCACATGAAATGCGTAACCCTTTGGCACAAGCGCAACTAGAGTTTGAGTATATCAATCAGCTAATCGAGCAAAAGAGTAGCCATCACGCGTTATCAGAGCGTGTAAACAAAGGCAAACAAGCGATTGAGCGCGGCAAACAACTCATTGATATTATCCTTCGAGAGGTCAACGACGCCTCACTTGCACTCGAGCCCGCAGAGCCCACCGCCATAGCACCGATCATTCGAACAACTGTTGAACAGTATGGCTTTGAGCAAGCGAGTCACCGACAGAGAGTCTCTTTACACCTCGATGAGGACTTTGTCGTATCAATCAACGATACTCTGTTTAGCTTTGTGCTATTCAATCTACTGCGCAATGCCATCTACTACTTTGATTCATACCCGAATAGCCGCATCGAAATTCGTACCCAAAAAGGGCGTTACGAAAATTATCTAATATTTCGCGATAGTGGTCCGGGCATTCCCCCCAATTTAATTAATCGGGTATTTGATGACTTTTTCAGTCACAACAAAAGCGGTGGAAGTGGCCTCGGATTAGGCTATTGTCAACGAGTGATGAACGCTTTTGGCGGTGGCATTAGTTGCGAATCTGAGCCGAATCGCTATACCGAGTTCACTCTATCTTTCCCCGCAACCAATCTGAGTTTAGAGCAAGTGGTGATGGTCAACCCAACTTCAGAGATCGGCGTTGCACCGCACGCGAGCCAGGCGCAGATCCATCTAACACCAGCAGAGCCAAACCCGAACAGAAAGTCACTGCCACTCATTTTGGTTGTTGACGACAAGGAAATACAGCGCGCGCTAGTCAAACTCTACTTAGAGCAGCTAGGCTACGGCGTGGTTTTGGCCAATAACGGCAAAGTGGCGATTGAAATCATCCACAATAACCCGATTGACTTGGTCTTTATGGACATTCAAATGCCAGTCATGGATGGTTTCGAAGCAGCGAACATAATCAAGCAACACTATCCTAGCATTCCTATTATTGCGCTTTCTGGAGAATCGGGCGTCAAAGACATTCAAAGAATGAGTGAACTGATGGACGGTCGCTTGACTAAACCAACCACCAAAGAAGCACTTAGTACCATGCTTGAGTCAATCTTTACTATAGAGACACACTAGAGTCAAAAAGGTGGCAGACTCATTCCTATTTTGCCACTCATATTGAAGCTTATATATACCAAAGGACGCAATGTTGCGTCCTTTCTAATTTCAAGCCGTTGTATTCGAACAGGAAACAAAAATGTCACCTCCGTGTAATTAAACGTACAACAGAGTGGCATCAAATATGCTTCACCATTAGCAATGCAACAAAAGCGGCATAGGCCACTGTGCTGCGCCTAGAGAGGTACGTTATGGAAGTACAACGTCACACCTATTACAGATTGATTCACGCGGGTATCAAGAGCCTTTTAGTTGAGCGGGTTGGTCACTTTACTGAGCTCGAATACCACCAATATTTGAATGGCATGACTGGAAAGTCGAGCTGTTTTTCAATGAGCGATGAGGAACTGCTGTTTACGGTAGAGAGCCTCCGTGATGAAGGTTACTTAGAAGATTATAAGCGGATCATGCAGTTATAGCCGTCTCAATGACTCGGGTTTCAGCCTATCGCAAGAACAACATAACCTCTGCTAGCCTAAGTTTATCACCCAAAACTAGGTCTCTGCTTGCCCCTAGCGATTCACAGACAAGTTTTGCTACAATTGCGACTTTTCAGCGACCCGATTGGTCGCTGTTTTGTTTGCTGCGGATGTCAATATGAGTCAAGAAAACCATACCCCTAAAGGACAACTTCTACTACGAACCCTTGCTATGCCAGCGGATACCAACGCCAATGGTGATATTTTTGGCGGTTGGATTATGTCACAACTCGATCTTGCGGGCGGTATTTTGGCAAAAGAGATTTCATCTGGACGCATCGTCACTGTCTCGGTCTCAGGTATTACCTTTAAAAAACCAGTTAGAGTGGGCGACGTGGTTTGCTGTTATGGTGATTGTACTAAAATCGGCCGTACATCGATGACCATCGACTTGGAGGTTTGGGTCAAGCCGGTAAAAGAGCATGGTTTAGAAGATCGATACATGGTCTGCGATGCAACTTTTAACTATGTGGCCATCGATGGTGAAGGTAAACCGCGTCCGATTAAGTAACTCAATGAAGTCCATCAAATTATCTGCAACTCTGTGCTTTCAAATCGTAGCGATTCGGGTAGAGTGTAGTCACTGTGAACATCATTGCAAAAAGGACAGCAGATCATGTGGTATGTCATTTTCTCTCAAGACGTAGAAAACTCCCTTGAGAAACGCCTTAGCGTGCGCCCAGCACACCTAGAACGCTTACAAAAGCTACAAGATGAAGGACGATTGCTCACTGCGGGTCCTATGCCAGCCATCGACTCTAATGATCCTGGCACCGCTGGTTTTACTGGTTCAACCGTGATCGCCGAGTTTGATTCATTGCAACAAGCGCAAGCGTGGGCTGACGAGGACCCTTACATCGCCGCAGGGGTCTATCAAAACGTGATCGTCAAACCGTTTAAGAAAGTGTTCTAACTATGCGTTTCTCACTCCGTGCTATTGCCTGTGTAACAGTAGCGAGTATGGTACTGGTTGGCTGTTCCAGTGCCGATTCAGAGAGGCAGCGTCACTTAGCGATGGTGGCAGAGAGCCGCGCTAACCTATTGGCAGCCGAGCTACCGATTGAAGTAGGCCCTTTGTCTATTTTGCGGGCCAACGCCAACCAAACCACCATTGAGATAATGATGGTTTACAATCAAGACGCTAAAGGGGCAAAGCCAATTAAACAGGTACTCGCTAACAGCATTCGAACCTATTGCACCCATTCAGATACCAAAAAAAATCTTGATGTAGGGTTGAGCTATCGAGTAAAAATGCGTAACAGCCGAGGTCAGTTGATGGCAGACGAGCTCATCACTAACGAACGCTGTGGTAGCAGTAACTAAACACTCCAACCGATTTTAAAGTTCAGTCAGTAGCTTCAGCAAAAATAGAAAGCCTCTCGGGGCTTTCTATTTTTATGAATTTTTTATGAACGCTTATTTTCGCCTTCCGATTCTGCGACCTACGTAAAATCAGAGACCTACACTCTACTCTTGTTAACGCTTGGCTCTTTACCTCTGTCTTACCCATTAAAATTGAACATTTTTTAATCAATTCGTATTGACGCGTTCCGGTTCGACTTCTAACTTTTCATATTAGTGTCACAACAACGAGGATCACCGCATGAAACGCGCAAGTAACTCATACCGTCTGCAACTAATTAAAGAGGTAGCAACTCGTCAGCAACGGCTACATAGCGGTGATCCGATGGCGAACTATATTCAGCACCTACTCGATGATAAGCCGAAAAATGAGCGCAATAATAGTGAAGTCAACCACCGCTTTTCTGGTGCGCATTTTGATGAAAGTGCTGGCGGTTGGATCAGTGACCGTTGGGGAATGAAGTAGCTTAGAACAATAGGTAGACGTCCATCAGCCAGCCTATTTGTCGGCAAGGCTTAATTCAGCAATGTTAACCAACCAGAACGACTGAGGATTGCTCTGACCAGTACCGAATGCCCTAAAAGTAGAAATTAGAACAGACTTTGTTGCGGGTCGTTGGTTGACGTTGGCTCTTCGCTTGAAGTCTGAGATTTTCGTATTTTTCGCAAGTAGCGCTGACGGCAGAGTTTGATAACGTGCAACTGTTGAGCTGGGGTCATGTTTAGCCAGTTAAAGCGTTCTTCTCTCTTTCGCATACACCCTTGACAGTAACCTTTGTCATCAACTGTACAAACGCCAACACATGGATTGGGAACGGTGAAAAACTCTAATTGCTCCAAACTGTCACCCTCACTCGTCAACAAAACCAACTATTATACCAAGCAGCATAAAGCAATTTTTCCTGCGCGATTATCTGAACACCTATTTATCCCGTTTGGTATTACTCTACGCTTATTTTATTGTGTGTTTTATCAATGACTTTCATTATGTGATTGGTAGCAAACTATGACCTAATATTGACAAATGAACGCCATGATTATCTATACTGCCCCAATCAAGGTCGCATCTTGACTTACTTATTCATCCATTGGAGTTGAACTATATGAAGCTTAGCCTAAAAACGCTAGTTGCCGCAATTTCCCTTCCTTTGATCGTTACAGCATGTGCGAGTAATGGTGACGATATGACAGTAATTACCGCTCAAGATCTACAGCATCACAACTGGGAATTGGTGAGCATTAATGGAAAAGCGCTGGAATTATCTGATGAGCAGAAAGCACCGCGTCTTGAAGTGGGTGAAAAGATGACGGCCAACGGTAACGCTGGTTGTAATAACTTCTTTGGTCAAGCCGAACTCAAAGACAATCAGTTCCGCATCGAAAAGATGGGGATGACGATGAAAATGTGTATCGGCGATATTATGGACGTTGAGCAAGCCTTCTCACAAACTTTGTCAGACTGGAGCGACATGTCTTTGACCAAAGACACTATGGTGTTGAAGAACGACGTTCACACACTGACGTTCAAGCTCAACGATTGGAAGTACTAATCAGAAGCTAGGTCAATACATCTAAGAAGCAGCCAAGTCGGCTGCTTTTTTACTTTCTTGCTACTCACTTTTTACACAATCCGCCAACAAAATCCTCAAACATATAAAAAACCTATTCTTTTTCAGTCATAATGAATGAAATATTGAATTGTTCCGGTCTGATTATCTGGCCGATCTAAATATTCAACGCACAGGGACCATTATGACAAGGCTGATCACTTTATTATCATCACTGCTCGTTTCTATTTCTTCCTACGCCACTGACCATTGGCAACAAACTGTCGAACAGGCAAAAGGCCAAACGGTCTACTTTCACGCCTGGGGGGGAAGCCAAGAGATTAATCGCTATCTTCAATGGGCAAATGACCAGTTACAGAGCCAATACGGTGTTACCCTTCAACACGTTAAGGTGACTGATATTGCTGAAACTACAACTCGTCTTATCGCAGAAAAAGCCGCGGGCAAAGAGAGCGGCGGCAGCGTAGATATGGTTTGGATCAATGGCGAAAACTTCAAATCAATGAAAGACAACCAACTGCTGTTTGGCCCTTTTGTTGAGCAACTACCAAGCTGGCAATACGTTGATAAGTCTTTGCCGGTTGATGTCGATTTTTCTGAGCCAACCGAAGGCCTAGAAGCACCTTGGGGGGTGGGACAACTGGTTTTCATTCATGACAAACTAACCCTCAACAATCCGCCGCAATCATTCTCTGAGCTGCTTAGTTATGCCAAGGCGTTTCCGAATCGTCTTAGCTACCCTCGCCCACCGGAGTTTCATGGCACCAGTTTCCTCAAGGCACTATTGATTGAGCTCACCGACAATGATCCTGCACTGCAAGAGCCTGTCTCTGAACAATCATTTACTGCTGTGACAACCCCGTTATGGCGCTATCTTGACGAGTTCCACAGTGTGGCTTGGCGCGCAGGCAAACAGTTCCCGGCGGGCACAGCGGAAAACATCCAACTACTCGACGACGGTCAACTTGACCTAGCCATCACATTTAACCCTAACGCGGTATTCTCGGCGCAAACCAGTGGCCAACTCGCCGACACCACAGATGTGTACGCTATGGAAGCAGGAGCGCTGTCTAATATCCACTTCTTGGCCATTCCGTGGAATGCCAATGCCAAAGCTGGCGCTCAAGTGGCGATCAACTTTTTGCTTAGCCCAGAGGCACAATCTCGTAAGGGTGACCTAACCGTTTGGGGTGATCCATCAGTGCTGAGTCGTCAATATTTGAGCGGAAGCGCCAAGAATACCCAACAGTTTAAATCGATTTCTGAACCACACCCTAGTTGGCAAGCTGCGCTTGAGCAAGAGTGGTTGAAACGTTACGGAAACTAGTCCCCTAGTATGCTAAGAGCGCTCTATTTACTGATCATCGTTGTGTGCATAATGCCAACCGTACCTGGTGTGATGGGGGTGGCTCTATCGGCATTTGGTTATGTACCACCGATTGGCCTTTATCAGTTTTCATTAGACGGCTTTCGGGCCGTCTTTGAATGGCAGGGCGTTTGGACTTCGCTAGGGCTCACCCTAGTATCTGCAATAGCCAGCAGTTATCTGGCAGCCACGATCACCTTTGCGATTTTGCAAGCAAGCTGGGGGTTGCGCTTCTGGCGTAAAGTTGAGGTAAGCTTGGCGACATTGCTCGCCATACCTCATGTGGCATTTGCTATCGGTTTCGCTTTTCTGTTCGCCCCAACAGGTCTCGGCGTTCGTTTTATTGAGCAGTGGTTCAGCATTGAAGTCAATGCACCAACTTCTCAAGATGCCGCCCTTTTGATTAAAGACCCTTATGCTCTGGGGCTAATCATAATGTTGGCATTAAAAGAGGTGCCGTTTTTGCTGTTAATGAGTATCCCTATTTTGCAGCAGCTAAAAGTCGAGAAACTTCATACGATTAGCCATTCGATGGGCTACAGTTCTGCACAAGTATGGTGGAAATGTATTTTTCCTCAATGGTTTGCCAAATTGCGGTTTCCGATGCTCGCTGTGATCGCTTACAGCTTATCGGTGGTTGATGTCGCTTTGATCATCGGCCCAACGAACCCGCCCACTTTCGCTGTGTTAGTATGGCAGTGGTTTAACGACCCCGATCTCTCCTTACTCCCTCGCGCTGCTGCCGGTGCCGTGGTGTTGTTCGCACTGGCCAGCGGGTTAATCATGTTCGCTCGCGTTGTAGAGTGGGCCTTGACCAGAGGCTTCAAGCGTTGGCAATACTCAGGACGTTCCGGCATCGCCCTCCCCGGCAAGACGCTGTTTCTGACCGTCGCTGCCATTGCGTTTACTATGGTGCCTTTGATGGTGGTGTGGAGCTTTGCCCAGCGCTGGCGATTTCCCGATCTAATGCCGAGCCGTTATAGTCTGCGTTTTTGGCAATATGAGTGGCAAAGTATTGTTGGCACCTTACAAACCAGCATGTTAATTGCCGTGATCAGCGCAACCTTAGCGCTAGTGCTGGCATTGATAGCTCACGAGTACCGCCTTCGCTATCGCTGGCAAGTTCCCGGTTATATCATCGCTATACCGATGCTGATTCCTCAACTCTCAGTGCTATTTGGTATGCAGGTAGCCACCCTCTACCTAGATAGCAGTAGCTACTTTTTCTGGGTATGCTGGGCACACGTATTCTTTGCTTTTCCTTTTGTCTATTTGTCGCTGGACGGACCTTGGCGAAGCTTTGATAACGGGCTCACCCGGGTAGCGTTAAGTTTAGGTAAAACACCTTGGCAGACTTGGATTCGGGTTAAAATGCCTATTTTGCTGCCTGCGATTACCTTCGCTTGGGCAGTAGGGATTAGTGTCAGTCTGGCTCAATATCTACCGACTCTGATGCTCGGAGCAGGTCGTGTCAGCACCATCACTACAGAAGCTGTCGCACTATCGAGTGGCTTTGATCGCCGCGTAACCGCGATCTATGCAATTTGGCAAGCGCTACTACCGCTGCTATTTTTCTCACTAGCAATGATTATCAGTCGTTTGCACGTTAAATATCGCCGACTAACAATAAAAGGTTTACTGCCGAATGAGTCTCCATCTCAAAAACCTCGTCATCCATAAAACCAACGGTGACAGCCTAGTTCCAGCTCTTGATCTCAAAGTCGAAAAAGGCGAGATCGTGTCACTTATGGGGCCAAGCGGATGCGGCAAATCAACGCTATTGGATACCATCGCAGGCCACCTGTCTGATGATTTCACCTGCTCGGGGAACATCTTAGTCGATGAGCAACGTATTGATACCCTGCCGGCACATCAGCGACGGGTGGGTATTCTGTTTCAAGACGACTTGCTCTTTCCCCACCTGACGGTTTGGGAGAATCTCGCATTTGCCCTCCCGGACAGTGTTAAGGGGAGTGAGCGCAAACAACAAGCGACGAAAGCGCTTAAGCATATTAGCCTGATCACACTCGCTGACTCCTATCCTGATCAAATTTCTGGCGGGCAACGAGCCAGAATTGCGTTGACAAGAATGCTGTTAGCGCAACCAAAAGTCGCGCTGCTTGATGAACCTTACAGCAAACTCGACAAAGATCTGCGCGCTCAGTTTCGCACTTGGGTCGTCGAGCAACTGCAGCAAGCGAACATCCCCGCATTAATGGTGACCCACGACGAAGACGACGTGCCTGCCGATAGTTGCTGCCTCATTTGGCCTTGGGAGAGTATTCATGCTTGATAAACTCAGTATTAAACTCGTTCGTCCTCCGCTCACCCTAGTGGCCAATCGATTAGACAAACTGGGCGTACGAGCCAACCATGTTACCGTGTTAGGCTTTTTGCTCGGCTGCTGCGCATTTCCAGCGCTGGCGATGCAACAATATGATTGGGCGCTACTGTTAATTGTGTTGAACCGAGTGTTCGATGGATTAGACGGCGCTATCGCACGGGTTCAAGGAATCAGTGACGCAGGTGGCTTTCTTGATATTAGCCTCGACTTTCTTTTCTACTCACTTATTCCGTTTGGATTTGTGGTCGCTAATCCAGAGCAAAACGCCATCGCTGGTGCGTTTTTGATTTTCTCTTTCGTCGGCACAGGCTCGAGCTTTTTGGCTTTCGCTGTCATGGCCAGTAAACGCCAAATCGAAAACCCAGTTTACCAACACAAATCCTTTTACTATATGAGTGGTCTTACTGAAGGCACTGAAACCATTGCCTGCTTTGTGCTAATTTGCCTATTTCCACAGCACTTTACTGTGATTGCCTACTTGTTTGGGGCGGCATGTTGGGTTACAACCGCCATGCGCATTATCTTTGGTTTTAGAACATTGGAGCAATCTCACGAGTAACCTCCTGTACATCGCAAGTCATTCGACCTATCGGTTTCGCCACTAACGTAGCAAGCTAAACGGCGAACTCGACGTTTCGTATTTAGACTAGGAAGGCGTCGTGCAAATACAAAAAGAGGTGGGGCTATTTCTCGTCAATGGTCCGCGGCAGCGCCATGTATTTAACGCGAGACGTAACTATTGCCCTATGAGTAAAAGCAATGGGCGCTGATAGCGCCCATTGAGAAGATTATTTAAAACGAAGTACCTTAAGCGCGGCCTCGCTGTCGACATCGGCAAACTCCGGCGGATTGTCTAGACGCTCAACAAAACGCAAGGTGGGCGCTTCTTCTTTCATACCATTAATCAAAAACTCGCAGCTCACCTGCGGTGAATTGACACAAGCAATCACTTCACCGTCCTTCGCCAGTAACTCTGGTAACTTGCGCAGAATGCGTTTGTAGTCTTTGGTCAGAGCAAAGCTGCCTTTTTGAAAAGAAGGCGGATCGATAATCACCAAATCATACTCGCCTAAGCGCTTGATTTTTCCCCATGAGCGGAAAATATCGTAAGCCAGGAATTTAACTTGATTGAGGTTATGGTTGTTGAGCTTGTGGTTGTCTCGCCCCTTGTTGAGTGACGAGCGCGCCATGTCGACGTTAACCACTTGGTCTGCCCCACCCTCGATAGCCGCCACAGAAAAACCACAGGTATATGCGAACAAGTTGAGTACGTTTTTATTGCTAGCATTGGCCTTTACCCAGTCACGGCCGTAACGCATGTCAAGAAACAAACCAAAATTTTGGTTGCGACCGATATCGAGTTGATACTTTAACCCCGACTCTTCAACTACCGGCCGTTGTTCTAACTCACCACAAATCAGCTCTGATGGAGCGCCAGGTGCGTAGCGATGCTGTAAAACGATAGAACGTCCGTTCTTCTCCTGCCAGAGAGAAGAGTGAGCCAAGAGCTCAAGTCCCTGCTTTAGGGTGTCGATAAAGGCTTGGTCTACCCCTTTAAATACGCTGACAATCAGTTGGCCTTGAATCCAATCACAGGTTAGCTGTTCAAGGCCGGCAAAGCGTCGTCCTCGACCATGAAACAAGCGGCGCACTTCATTCGGCGCCAAAACCAGTTGCTGAGTGATCTGTTCAAAAAATACAGGTAACTGAGACAGTTGCATCCTATATTCTGTGTTCAATTGTGTACTGTCGGCCATGATAGCTCCCATGGTTTTAGCCAAGCATCGATCGCAAGGCTGGTCGTGTCTTGGTTCCACTTTTCGCCTAGTGAAAGCGGGTTTCGCGGATCACAGACAAAGCGGTATTGATGCGATTGGTATTCAATACAGAGGGCAAACGCGTGCAAATACCCTCGGTCGGCATCACTGGATGGATTGTAAATAGGATCGCCAACTATCGCAGAGCCAATCGACTTTAACGCCACACGTATCTGATGGGTCTTCCCGGTTAAGGGCTTACAAAGAAACAGGCGCTCACCAGGCTCGGACGCTATAGAGAAGAACTGAGTTACGGCTGGGTTTTGATAACGATTGACCAGTTTCCAGCTAGATCGGCGTGAGCGTTCCATGTCGCCACGAATCAAGCCCTGCTTTTTTTTGGGCTTCTTACTGCCAATCGCTAAGTAGAATTTCTCGACCTTACGCTTGGCAAACTGCTCGCTTAACTCACTGGCTGCTTGTGCATTGCGACCCAGTAGCAATAATCCCGACGTCATTTTATCTAAGCGGTGAACTAAGTAGAGCTGCTTGTCCCCAGTTACTTTCGCCACTTCTTGTAGCAACATAGTGTCGCCATCATCTTTATGGACGGACACATTGGGGTGTTTATTGATGACGAGAAAATCAGAACAGGTGTATTGAATATCAAACATTTGCTGGCTCCACTATGGATGGGAGAGTATACCCATTCTCGTAGTGAAAGCCAGTTTCGCTTAGTTTAGCTCAGTTTGAATCGACCAATGAGGCTTTCTAATTCGGCGACTTTTACATTCAAACCGTTAACATTTTGTGAACTACTATTAGCCAGCGCCAACGAACGCTCAGAAATATCGCTGATGGAGGTAATATCCGCCGCTATTTCTCTGGTTACAGCGGTTTGCTCCTCTGCCGCAGTAGCAATCGAGTTGACCATGGATTGAACATTCGCCGCCCCAGTCACTATCTCTTCGAGAGCAGAAACCGCGCCAGAGCTCTGCTCGACGCCCACCTCGACCAGCCTGCAGTTCTCTTGAGTGTAATTGACTGCTTCTTGCGTACCCGATTGAATCTGCTGAATGATACCAGCCACTTCCTGAGTCGCCTGCGTCGTCCTCTCAGCTAATGCGCGAACCTCATCTGCGACCACAGCGAATCCACGGCCGAACTCGCCAGCTCGAGCGGCTTCGATTGCGGCATTGAGTGCTAGTAGGTTGGTCTGCTCTGCGATACCTTCAATCACACGTATGACTGAGCCTATTTGCTCACCATGAGCACCGAGCTCGTTCATCTGAGTCGACATTTCTGTCATTTGCTGACTGACTTGCTGTATAGAGTCGACCATTTCAGTAATTACATTGCGTCCCGACTCTGCGCTGAGCTCTGACCTTTTGGCCTCTTCAAATGTTGCAGAGCCTTGCTGGGCAACTTCTGATATTGTGAGACTCAGCTCTTCAGCTGCAGTGGCAATGAGGTTGGCCTTTTCAGCTTGTGACGAAGCCCCGGCGACGATGTCTTGGCTGGTTTCAGAAAGGGCTCCGGTTACGTTTTTTACCTGTTCTGACACAGAGTAAATCGAACCAATTAGCGTCTTTAGCGACGACTGCATTTTATTAATCGATAGGGCCAAGTTCGCCAACTCGTCCCCAGAGTCATCAAGGATGTCTTTCGCCGTCAAATCCCCCTCGGAAACGCGCTGAGCCACTTCATCGAGCTTAGTCAAACGGGTTGTGATCGAGTTTGAGAGCCAGTACGCTATACCGCATGTCAGCAGCAGAGCAACCACGAATAGCGATAGAATTGTTGTCTCAATCGTGACAAACGAGTTGGTCAGGTCCTCGAGCGCCACATCCACACCTTCTTGCACCGAATCCGACACATCATCCAAAAGCATCTCTATCGGCTCGATGTGCTGCCCATATAATCCTCTGAGCACAGTGGCTTGCTCTGATATGCTACTGGTGCCGATGTCAGGAACGATATCGCGCTCGAATGCGCTAACAAAGTCGGACATGTAGCCTTCGACCTGCTCAATGCGTCGGTAGTCTTCACCTCCAGGCGTTTCAAGACTCTTGACCACCGCGATGGCATCAGCAAACTCTTGTTTATTTCTTTGGTAATCTTGGAGCGAACCAGGTGTTCCTATGATAGAGCCAGTTGCGTCTCGATAAACATCTGCAGCTTGGTCTGCCAATACCAGATAACCAACCAACTCGGGCACATCGTCATCTTTGATTTCAGTTGCAATATCCAACGATTGACTGACTTCAAGCCAAATTAAACCTGCCATAACAGTCATAATGGCCATAACACTGCCAAAGCCCGCATACAGTTTCTTTCCCACAGACAACTTCACATCGCACCTTCCACTAATATGAACCTAGATACATTAGGTATCGGTTTATTGATAAAAGTCTTTAATAAAAGTAGCTGATAGAAACAACAAAACCTCCCATTTGGGAGGTTTTTATACGTGTTATTTTAAATTACAGCTTCTTAGAGAAAATACCGGTTAAAGCGATGATACCGATACCAAGTAGCATGATTTCACCTTTGCCGCTATCGAAGCCAGACTTGATCCCCATGAAGGCTACAACTGCGATAGCAACTGGGATAACAAACTTAACTAGGTTGTACCATAAACCAAATAGTGGGAATGAAACGTTACCGTCGTTAGTGATCTCTTTCTCTAGGTCAGCACGTGATAGGCGCCAGCCCGCAAAGATACATACCAACATACCACCAACCGCTAAGAAGATCTTATCAGTGAGCAGATCGAAGATATCGAATACACCAGTACCAAACAGTGTTGGACCAACGCCGCCTAGAGATAGTGACGCAAACACACATAGTGCTGCCATCACTGAGCTCGCGCTAAGCACTGCTGTTGAACGTTTCATGCCTTTCTCGTCGATTAGGTAAGACACAACAACTTCTAGTAGAGATACAGAAGATGTCAGTGCAGCGACCGTCAGACCGATGAAGAACATTAGTGCGAATAGCAGACCAATCACGCCGCCCATTTCAGCAAATAGCTGAGGAACAACTACGAATACCAGACCTGGACCCGCAGCTGGTTCCATACCGAATGCGAACATTGCAGGGAACATTGCTACACCAGCTAGGATCGCAACGCCCGTATCCATTGCGGTAACCATACCCGTTGTCTGAACCAGGTTCTCTTTCTTCTTCAGGTACGAACCGTAAGTCATCATACAACCCATACCAAGACTGAGTGAGAAGAATGCCTGACCTAGCGCTGCCAGAACAACATTGCTGTCTACTTTAGAGAAATCTGGCATGAACAGGAATTCTAGACCCGCCATAGCACCTGGTAGCATAAGACCTTTCACTGATACAACGATCAAGATAAGGAAGAGAAGTGGCATAAGAATCTTACCAGCCTTCTCGATACCGCCTGAAATGCCCTTCATTACGATAATGATGTTGAACGCTAGATAGATACCCATCCACATCAGAGGTTGAACTGGGTCAGAGATAAAGCCACCGAAGCTATCACCGATTGCTTCAGGAGTGCTTAGCAGACCACCGCCCACTTTGAAGATGTATGCCAGAGCCCAGCCACCTACTACAGGGTAGAAACCCATGATAAGTAGGCCACTTAGAACCCCAAGAACGCCAGTAAAGGTCCAACGACGGTCTGTCGATTTGAACGCGCCTACTGCAGATAGACCTGTCTTACGGCCAATAGCGAACTCTGTAAGCATTACGCTAAAGCCGATGAAGATTACAAAAATTAGGTAGATTGCAACGAACGCACCGCCGCCACTCTCACCTGCTGTGTAAGGAAATTTCCATATGTTGCCTAAACCAACAGCAGAACCTGCTGCGGCCATGACGAAGCCTAGTTTAGACCCCCATGTATCACGGGGCTGTGCACTTGTACTTGTAGCCACGGTTACTCCATTAAATCGTTTTTTAAGTTGTGTTTGCTTCTGTTAGGCGTCGTTAAAAGTGGGTGTATAGTTATATTTACACTTAATAAAATTATCAGTGACGCTAACGTTGTAGCAAGTAAAGCAGTTTGAGATTAAAATTGGAAGCCCAAATAGTGCATTTTCCCACCACAAATGTAATTATTATGTTTAAATGCTGCTTTTTTAGCCTTTAGCTACCACTATACTCCATCTTTTACATTTACATAACATATTTGTGCTTTTTCTGAGCATTTTAGCCTCCCTACTCTGCACCTGATAAATCGTGCTTGTCCTTGCTGCCCGTCAGTTCTAAGATTGAGAGGTATATTTTACCTAGGTTACTGAATGGAAAAGTTTTATCACTTTCTTACATTGGCAGGGATCGGCTTATATTGGGTTTTGGTCGCTGGGGTGACAATACGTGTGGTGCTTAAGCGCCGTGCCGTCAGCGTCTCTTTAGCTTGGCTAATGGTCATATATATTCTTCCTATCGTCGGTGTCGCCTGTTACTTCTTATTTGGGGAACTCAATCTAGGTCGAACTCGCGCAGAACGCGCCAAAGAAATGCTCGCTCCGTTTGCCGAGTGGTTTTCCAATCTCAATGATTGCAACGCCCACTCTCCTGAGAGTTTTGGTCGACACATTTATCGCATCGATGAGTTATGTAACAATCGACTTGGTTTACCCGCACTCTCGGGCAATTCGCTGTCTCTTCAAAGCTCCCCAGAGCAAATCCTGCATTCGATCATCGAAGATATCGAAAACGCTCAGTCGAGCATTCGAATGGTGTTCTACATCTGGCATCCTGGCGGCTTGGCCGATTCCGTCGCCTCAGCACTGATTCGTGCGGCCAAACGAGGCGTCAGTGTCAAGCTATTGCTCGACTCTGCTGGAAGTCCACGTTTTTTCAGCAGTGAATGGTATAAGATGATGCGCAATGCTGGAATCGATGTGATTCAGGCGCTCGAGGTGAGCCCATGGCGGATTTTTTTACGTCGCCTCGATCTTAGGCAACATCGAAAAATCATCGTTATCGATGAACAAATTGCTTACACAGGCTCGATGAACTTGGTTGACCCTGCCTACTTCAAGCAAGATTCGGGCGTAGGTCAGTGGATTGACATCATGGTCAGGATTACCGGACCAACCGTGAACGTGTTGTCCGCGATCCACTGTTGGGATTGGGAAGTAGAAACCGGTTCACGCACCTTTCCTAAACTTCCAGAATGTCGGATAGACCGTAACCAGCCGCAACATCCGGTGCAAGTGGTCCCCTCAGGACCAGGTATGCCTGAACACTTGATCTCGCAAGTGCTCAACTTAGCGATTAATCAGTCTAATCACTCGGTTCGGATCACTACCCCGTATTTCGTCCCTAGCGCCGATCTGTTGGAAACACTCAAAATGACGGCTCAACGTGGTATCGAGGTGGAACTCATCATTCCGCATAAAAATGATTCTATGATGGTGCAGTGGGCATCTCGCGCCTTTTACAGTGAGCTTCTCACCGCAGGCGTAAAAATTTATGAGTTTTATGGGGGACTCCTCCATACCAAGTCTGTAGTAATAGATAAAGAGTTCTGCCTGGTTGGCACCGTAAACATGGACATGAGAAGTTTGTGGCTTAACTTCGAGCTTACCTTAGCCATTGATGACCAAGCGTTTACCAAAGAGATGTACTGGCTGCAACAGAGTTATATCGACCAAGCTCACCCAGTAAAGCTAGACGTGTGGAAACAGCGCTCTATCTATTCGCGTTTTTTAGAGCGGGTGTTTTATCTATTCAACCCTCTTCTCTGAACCCCTTGCTATTCCAACCTTGCCATGTTTTAAATATGGAAAGGTAATAGATAAGGATTTCCAATGTCAGAAAGTAAGCAAACTAAGTATGTGACCGCAGGTCGTGATAAAAAATGGACCAATGGGGTGGTCAACCCGCCAGTACAAAGAGCGTCAACCGTGGTGTTTGATACGGTCGCAGAAAAACATCACGCGACGGTCAATCGAGCCAATAAAACCTTATTTTACGGTCGCCGCGGCACCCATACTCACTTTGCCTTCCAAGACGCAATGACCGAAATCGAGGGAGGTGCAGGTTGCGCCCTTTATCCTTGTGGTACAGCCGCTATCTCTAATGCCATCTTGGCTTTCGTTGCCACAGGTGACCATATTTTAATGGTTGATACCTGTTACGAGCCAACACGCGACTTCTGTGAGAAGGTGCTAAAAAAAATGGGGGTGGAAACCACCTACTACGACCCAACAATTGGCGCAGGTATTAGTGAGCTAATCCAAGACAACACCAAAGTGTTGTTCTTAGAGTCGCCGGGCTCGATTACCATGGAAGTTCAAGACGTACCGGCTATGGCCGACGCCGCACACCAACACGACATCATCGTTATGCTGGATAACACTTGGGCGGCTGGTGTCAACTTCTCACCGTTTGAACATGGAGTCGATATCTCTATTCAAGCTGCGACCAAATACATTGTCGGCCATTCGGATGTCATGCTTGGTACCGCAGTAGCAAGTGAAGCTTATTGGGATCAACTGCGTGAGCACAGCTACTTGATGGGTCAGTGCATTTCACCTGACGATGCCTACTTAGGTTTACGAGGCATTCGCACCTTAGATGTTAGGCTTCGCCAGCACGCAGAAAACAGCTTAAAGGTGGCCGAGTGGCTACAGAGCCGCCCAGAAGTCGATCATGTGCGTCACCCTGCGCTGGAAGCCTGTCCGGGACATGAGTTCTTTAAACGAGACTTCACTGGAGGGAACGGGCTGTTTTCATTCGTGCTGAAAACCAGTTACCCAAGAGCGACTACCGCACTGCTTGATGGGATGAAGCATTTTAGCATGGGCTATTCATGGGGCGGATTTGAAAGCCTTATTTTGGCCAACGAGCCAAAGAGTTTTAACAGCCTACGCACTGTGGCTAACCCGAACTTTACCGGCACACTGATTCGTCTTCACATCGGCCTAGAGAACGTTGACGATCTCATTGCAGATCTACAAGCAGGCTTTGAACGATACAACGCCTTGATTGCAGAAAAAGCCGCCACCGCATAACACGAATAAGCCCCGTTGTTTGGGGCTTAATTTCTTATATTGCTGTTATGTTTATGATTTTTGTTTAATTTCGGCACAAAATCATTGTTTAACATTTCATTGCTCTCCTCAATTTTTCCAGTGCTTCGTTTTCTTCTAGTGTTAAACATCTAATCAGAGGTCTAACCAGAAGGAACTTCACTTGAAACGCATCTACTCATTTCTACTCGGCTGCGCATTAATTGTCGCTCAACCGCTATTTTCATTGACTGCTCATGCAGCGACCTACACTCAAACGCACTACCCGATCGTATTGGTACACGGTTTATTTGGCTTTGATAAGCTCGCGGGTATTGATTACTTCTACGGGATTCCTCATGCGCTCACCAAAGACGGTGCTAAGGTGTATGTGGCCCAAGTCTCTGCCACCCATAGCACCGAGGCTCGGGGAGAGCAGCTACTCGCTCAAGTGGAAACGCTGGTTGCCGCGACAGGCGTGCCGAAGGTCAACCTAATCGGGCACAGTCACGGCGGGCCTACCGCACGATACGTGGCTTCGGTTCGTCCAGACTTGGTCGCTTCAGTAACCAGTGTTGGTGGCGTACACAAAGGCTCTAAAGTAGCGGATCTTGTTCGCGCTAATGTCGAGCAAGGTTCTGGGTTGGAAAGTCTTGCGGTTAAGTTGGCGGATGGACTGACTTCGTTAATTGGTCTGTTGTCAGGGGGTAGCGATTTCGAACAAGATGCCCTCGCCTCACTCGATGCACTCACCACCGAAGGCTCATTGACGTTTAACCAGTATTATCCTGAAGGCGTTCCCACCAGCGCGTGCGGCGATGGAGAATGGCTCGCCAGTAATGGGGTTTACTATTACTCATGGACAGGGTCATCGAACTTTAGCAACGTACTCGATCCCACAGATGGTGCGATGATGGTGCTGGGTCTTGCATTTGATGAACCCAACGATGGTTTAGTTGGCACGTGCAGCACCCATCTGGGGAAAGTGATTCGCGACGACTACAAAATGAATCATTTAGATGAGATCAATGGACTGCTGGGCATCCATCACCTGTTTGAGACCGATCCAGTGACCCTATATCGTCAAC
Source organism: Pseudomonadota bacterium (assembly GCA_038533895.1). GTDB lineage: Bacteria > Pseudomonadota > Gammaproteobacteria > Enterobacterales > Vibrionaceae > Vibrio. Next base: position 30,959 of record JBCAXU010000034.1, read on the forward strand.
ACGCAAACCGTTTGAAGCAACAAGGACTGTAAGCCACATGCTACACAGAATCGCACTAATATGCATAACCCTTTCACTCACCGTTGTTGGTGCGTTCTGGTTGCACTTATCAACTACGCTCCCGGCCACAAACTCCGCGTCTTCACAGCAAGATGTTGCTCCCGACCTCAGCTCTACCAAGAGCTACTATGATTTCGCTTTGTCTACTCTTGGCGAAGCTAATCTAGAACAAATACAGCAACAAGTCAGTCGGCAAGCCCAACATCAAACCGAACTGACACTCTCTGCCGAGTTGTTCGACCTCTATATCCAATATAAGGAGGCTCTTGCGGAGTTACCCGCTTTACCATCCGGGCAGATTAGTCCTCTCGATCTTGAGCAGCTTCACCTCAATATCAGCCAACTGCAACAGCAGTTTTTCACCCAGCAACAGATAGCGTTATTATTTACTGACGAGAACCGACTTCGCGAGCTTGCGATAGAAAAAGCCTGGGCAGCGCAGAGTCAGTTAGAACCAATACAAAAGCAACACTTGGTTGATGACAAACTCTTGCAAATGCCAGACTATATTCAAGACGCAGAGAAAAACGCTAGATTTGTGAATGAGTTACACCGCCTATCGTCACTGGATGAGCAGCAACGCTACGCTCGGCGAGTTGAGCTTGTTGGAGAACAGGGCGCGCAACGCTTGACCGAATTGGACCAGCAACGCGCAACATTTCAGCAAAATCTCATGGCGTATTTGTCCACGCGAGATCAACTGCTAAACGATGGATTACATTCCGATCTCGAACAGCAACTCGCCGACCTCAAAGCTGAGTATTTTGAGGTTAAACAGTTAAAGCGGGTTGAGGCATTAGAAAGACTACATGACCAAGGCATCACTGTTGGCAATGATAGTTAAATCGTGCGTTTTTTGGGGCAGGTCATTAGATGATCGTCCACCATGCCTTTATGCAGGCAGTCGGCATG
>JBCAXU010000035.1:0-31519 GCA_038533895.1 Pseudomonadota bacterium
TGAAACTCAGTATGTTGTTTAATAATTACTCAATTTCGGGCGGTTTGGTTTTCTGTCCGAATAACGCAACAAAGCCCATTTACTGCACAAACTTACCGCTAAAGAAGTGAAAGAATCTAAGGGTAGAGAGAAGCCATATCGTATCAATGATGGCGGTGGACTTTACCTGCTGGTTAAACCAAACAAGCTAAAATATTGGGAATTTCGCTACAAGAACCGCACTACGGGGAAAACGACCATGTTGGGTTTGGGTAGCTTGGATGTATTAACTCTCAAGCAGGCCAGAGACAAAGCTCACGATATGCGTGTACTTATTAATGAAGGTATCGATCCGAAGCAGCACCGGCTGGACAAAGAGGCTAAGCGAAAGGAAGAGTTAGCCAATACGTTTTTTGTTGTGGCTCAGGGGTGGGTCAAGACGAAGAACAAGTTAAAGCCTAAAACAGTTCAGGGCAACTGGCGTAAACTAGAATTGTACGCATTTCCAAAATTTGGTGAGATGCCTGTTACCAGCTTAACCCCATTGGTTGTTCAGGATGCACTTAGACCCCTTGCAAATAAAGGTAAGCTGGAAACAGTTAAGCGGACAATCCAGTTAGTTAATGAGGTTATGAACTTTGCTATTAACAGCGGACTGTTACAGCATAACGTGTTAGCCGGTGTTGGTAAGACATTCGAGTCGCCTGATGCGAAGCATATGGCTGCACTGAAGCCTCATGAAATCACCGAATTACTTCAGACTGTGGCCACTGCGAATATGCAGCTAGCAACAAAATGTCTCATTGAGTGGCAACTCCATACGATGACAAGGCCTAGTGAAGCAGCAGGTGCTCGTTGGGATGAAATCGATCTTGAGAGCAAGCTATGGATCATTCCAGAATCACGTATGAAAATGAAGCGTGAGCATCGTATCCCGTTGACGGATCAAACAATAGCTATCCTGGAACGCATACGTCCATTCAGTGGGCATAGAGTGCATATCTTCCCGTCTATGCGCTTCCCTAAGCGCTCTATTGACGCAGAGACCATCAATAAGGCATTGGGCCGTATTGGCTTTAAAGATCGAACTACGGCCCACGGTATGCGCTCTCTGGCGAGCACCACACTGAATGAAAGGGGCTTCGACCCAGACATTATTGAGGCAGCGTTAGCTCACCAGGACCGAAACGCTATTCGAGCAGCCTATAACCGTACTGATTATCTGGAACGTAGACGTAAGATGATGGACTGGTGGAGCAACTATATTGATGAGGCTGCTGTGGGATCATTGTCTGTTACAGGGGCTGTTCACCTTAGAGCCGTAGGATGACAAAGAGTTGGGCTGGTTTCAGAGGAGACCGGCCCCGTTTGAATTATTACTCTTTATTGTTTGAGTAGCCCCCATCGCTATATTCTTGGTTGATGAGCCACTGTAGAAAATCGTTCTTGTTCATACCGTGGGCAGCCGCCATCGTATCAAGTTTCCCCTTGATATCGGTGTCCATAACAACACTGTAAGCCTTTCGTCCTTTCATCTTACTGCGGTGCTTTTGTTGACTCCATGCTTTCCTGAGCTTTCTAAAAAGATCTCTTTTTACTAATGGATGGTCTGGTTCCCAATAATCTAATACTGCTATGGCGGTATGAAACTTCTCTTCAGAGCTTAAGGGCTCTGGTATCTCATAAACAGGTACTTTCGCAGTGATTAGGTAATTGATAACCCAGTTGCACTGATCAACATTTTTTCTATCAAGCCAACTTAAATCTTTCTTCTGGTCAAACTTATCAAGCTTCTGCCAGCGGTCGATTAGTGACTCTATAAAGGCGAGTTTTTCTTGGTTTGTAGCCCGCCAGTTATCAAAGAAGTCAACGATGGCTTCGTATCTTTCAGCGTGGTTTCTTGGGCTGGTAGGTAATTGCAGTAATTCGTAAAGGTTTACCCGGTCTTTTCTATTATTGTCGAATGAAGGATCTGATTTGGGGATACCCACCATAGAACGATGTTTTCTGGATTCCATTCCGACGGCGTGACGTAGGTAGCACCAGACCCAAAAGCAGAAGCGAGGGTCGTTTCTATCCAAATTGCTTATCTGCTGATTTGATAGCTTTGTACTTCGGAATTTATCATGCGCATCTTTTACAATGTAGTTCAAATCAGGAGCTTTTTCTCTGCGTAAATATTCATTTATTTGCTCCCTGAATTCTGATGGAGATGTGGGAATTGGCACTCTTCTTGGGATCACATCTTTCGTAACTAAATACTCGCGAATGAACTTGAGCTCTCTGAAGTCAGTGGACTTTACAGTTGGTGTTGTGTTGTTTGTACCCATGATTAAGTTATCAGTATGTCTATTACTGTGTAGTATTATAGGTGGTATTAATGAATGTTTATGTGTCGTGTATCACGTAGTGTTATGTGTGGTGAAAATAACATGATTGTATCATAACCTATTGATATTTATCGAGTGTTGGCATTTTTCCGATATTTTTTGGCTACTGTTGCATACTTCTTCCTTTGGTTGAGCCTGATAAAGCAACAATGCAATATACTTGTGCGGCTCTATTACAGAGATGCTCCGGACTCGTGGGTAGCTGGCTACATGATATTGATACAGGGTAGTGGCGAGAACTCGGCCTAAAGAAGTCTTCTTGTTTTCATGCATAATTACTCATAATTGACTCGGATAGTTTTCTGGCGTAGCGTAGGTGATTGTTGGCTAAGAGGCGCAGGCTTTATTGAGTGCCTTGCTTGGTATACGGGACAGTAGGCTTATTTTTCAAGTTAAGGCAGAAATTAGCCTTTTCTTTAATAATATAGGCCTGAGTAGTGGCTTGTTTCCGATACTGACCGAGCCTTGGGGTGAGCAAAAAAATGAGGGGCAGGAGCCCCTCAGTCTATGACGGTTTTACTTCTCGCAGGTGTCGCCTACTTTAGCGGACCAGGTGGTTCCGCTATCGGAAGAGCACTGCTCTGAGTAAGTACCGTTAATGTAAGTGATGGTACGAACCCAAGTACCAGTTTCGCTGTGAGAAGTTACACGCTGTGCAATATCAGCAGATGGGTTCATCACTGATTCGATACGGCTCCAGTAAGCAGCACCGTAAGCATCGTTGTTGTTGAAGTCTGTGCTGATGAAGTTAACGGCATCAAGTTCAGAAGCTGCTATGTTCTCAGGGTTAACCATTACCAAGTGACCAAGACCAGTGTCAGTCACGCTGTCGAAGAAGTGCTGTGAAGTAGTGTTGTCGTTACCACTTTGAACACGTGTAGTAAGCTGCTGCTTAACAGTGTCAGTGTGGTTAGCCCAATTTACATTTTCACATGCACTTGCAGTAGATAGAGACAGTTCGAATACGTTCTTCACGCCGAAGCCGGTATCCGCATCTTGCTCAATCCATTCACTTGCGCGACAGGTAGTAAGTTCAGTGTTGTTGATGAATGTGTTAGTCCACTCGTAAGTAAGGCCGTTCACATTGCGCTTAGTACCTTTATAGAAACCAACTGTTTCGTTGACTGTTTCAAGGTCATCGCTCACCGATTCGGTTACCGAAGACCAGCCTGAGGTATCACCCTGGTTGATGTAAGTTTCTTTGTACCAACCAGCCGCATAGTGACCGCGTTCGTCCCAGTCACCTTTGAAGTACTCAACCCACACCAGATCTGCGTTAGGGTATGCAGCTTCAATGGCTACAGTGTCTGCGTAGGATGCCTGCATGGACGGAACCAGCGCAGCAGCCTTAGCGTGCAGATCGCGGTTACCCTCTGCAATATAATCACTATACAACTCATCCACGGTCACGTTATAGCGTTGGGCCACACGAAATTCCTGCTCCTGCACACGAGCTTTGATACGTTCCCGGAGTTCATAATTGTCCTTAACCTTGTTACAGGTGAGTGTTTCGCCATCAGCATGTAGCTCGTTCTGGATCGTATCCCAGACAACGGTGGTAAGTGGAGTGGTGTTCATTATCTCTTCGTCGGTTGCAACAGCAAACTTAGGTGGGTAGGTCATTTGATATGCCTCCGTCACTTCGCCGTAGTCAGAATCAACAGCTCCGAGAGGGACATCAATAACAACAGGAACGTAGTCTTCACAGCCACCAAAACGGCCATCAATCAGCATTGACCATTTGCCATCTTCGTCGGTGAAAAAGTTGGGTTCGCCGACATCCCAACCACCGTTATAGTTTATGTCCAGAAATACATGGGCGCCGTCGATATAACCATCAATGGCTGTGCCCTGTAGCGTGGTTTGTGAGTCGCTGGTTGTGCTCGTATCAGAGCTTGAACCTCCGCCTCCACCACCGCAAGCGATGATTGAGGCTGACATAAAAGTTGTTGCTGCTAATCTGGTTAGATTGCTCATACTAAGTCCTTAACTGGTTTTGTTTAATGGTGTTTGTACGCGGTATGCGCTGTATTGCTCGGTAAAAAGGTGCCGAGTGAAACGTGTGTTAGCTTGATACCGGTGTATCAAGGTGTTGCAGGTAGGCTAAGAGTTCAGTAGTTGCCGGAGAGTCGAAGGTGAAAGTTGATACAGTAGCTTTCTGTATTCGTTCTATCTGCATGTGCTGATAGCCGGTTTCCTGATGTTTGAATATGACGATCAGTTGATGTTGGTGAACCCAGATACATAGAGGTTCGATGGTTTGTTCTTTCTCCTCTGTGATGATGTTGACTATGGTTTGGTTAGTAACCCCCATGCAGAGCTGCTCAAAAACAGCGTTGAATGACGCGCTGTAGTTTGTCTGTATCTGGGGTGTTGCTGAGACAAAAGCACTAGGATGCCCATGGTTGTTGTGTAGGCGGGATGAGCGAGATTTCACGTTATGTACTTCGGTAAAGACTGAGTTGATGGTGGCCTTGTATTCAGCTGGAAAGCAGTGTACTAACCAGCTTTCAGCCAGTTGAAGAAGAATAGATTCTCTGGCACCAAAGGTTTTCAGAGGAAGGGCCTCTCGGTGATAACCGTAAGGACGGTCCCTGGTATCTTTTACAACACCCAGGTACTGGACCAGTACATCGAGGTTTCGCTGAATGGTGCGGATATCACGTTCTAATCCAATTTCAGTGAGAAGGCTGTGTATCTCCTGTGCTGTAACTTTTCGGCTATGTGGAATGCGATTGTAGATCTCAAAGAGCAGAACAAGATGCTCTGAGACGCTAGGTTTAGTTGTCATAGTTTGCTGTTTTCAAAAGGCAGCAGTAGCCTGACAGGCGAAGCCTTCCAGGGGTGCTGAGTAACTAATTGAATATCGCTGATGGTATGGCTGAGCCCGGCATTACATGTCGGCCCGATTTTCGAGAAGTAGAACTGAGTGGTAACTCACGGTTTGTATGAGTGAAATTTCGCCTCCTTAGGTATGGTTGATTTAGGGGTAGCTGAGCGTTTAGCAATGACGCTCATTCAACCTAATATTAAGGATCTGAAATAATCTTGAATCGGATGTTTGGAAGTTACTCCATGAGATGTTCAGGGTTGGGGGTGCTCGGGCTAGTTATGGGGCATAGTGAGGCAGCCTGAGATGTTATGAGAACAAATAACTGACGAGCTTCATCCTTTGAATGTAAGGATAGAGAGGTTACTCATGACAACTAGACTGATAAGAATCGACGAAGTGAAATATCTGACCGGCCTAAGCAGAGCTACCATTTACAGGTATATGAAAAACAATATGTTCCCGCACAGCATTAACCTCGGTAGTGGTGCAACTTGTTGGAGTTCCGAGGAGGTTCAAACCTGGATTGCAGAGCGAATTGCCGAGAGAGACTCAAAACGGCAGTAGCTGCTACCCGGTACTACGGCAGCATCATTTATCAGATTCAGGGTCGACCGACCCTGAGTCACACCCCCTATTAATTTATCTTGGCTGCAATGCCGCAGCTACCAAAATCATTACTGCAGGAGGTCCTGATGAGACTGATCAGGCTGAGCGAGGTGCTCGTCATAACTAAGTTATCCCGGTCGACAGTGTACGAATATGCATCTAAAGGATTATTTCCTAGGCGTGTACAGCTAGGCGCTAGAGCTACATTTTGGGTCGAGAATGAGGTTATTCAATGGGTTAAGGAGAATAGAGGACTTAGGGACTTCGCGAATACCACACGAAAGCAATCCCTTTTGATAGACCAGGTGTTTAAAGGCTGAAGGTGCCAATCTTCAGATATTGATAAAAAAAAACAGAATAGTTACCTATCTTATGAGAGTAGTATTTCATAGCTCTCGGCTCTGGTAGACGAAAGTTTACCAGGGTCAGGTGGAGGAACAGGTACGGTAAAAACCCCTTGGGTCTTTATTAAGCAAGTGGAGCACGTAAGTGCGACATCTTTATTCCTTCTATTCAGAACCAGTAAGTTCTGAATGGATAGATAGGATCATGAAGATCAGTTTTCATTTTATTGTATATAAATACTACAAAGATTTCTTTTTTGAGAGATATGACTCAGAGAAGGAGAAATCATGCATAACCTACAAATATCTGATCGAGATGTCAGATACAGAGCAAGATGTAATCATGCTGTCACTGTCAGCATTACCAACAACTTTATATATCTTCATGATGTGCCAACTACAGCAGACTGGTCAGCTTTTGGTAAGCGATACCGAAGCGATGCCGATGGCGTATCAATGCATATCAGGGAGACTAGATAATGAGTGGCTGGAATGACGAAAGAAAACCATGCAAGGGAGAGTTTTCATCTTTTCTTAACAAGTATCCAAATGCTCTGGTGGTAAAGTGGAAACTCAAGGTGACACCACACCGTGTCAAAGAAGCTGACAGGTTATTTGAGAGATTTGCTTACCAGATGCAACTTCAGGCCCATCAGCTGAAGGGGCAGGCAGAGGGGAGTTTTGCGTGTCCAATATTAGTAAGCTGGACATGTTGTGAGCCGGAGCAAAAGGGAGGGGATTACTTTGTCGCTTTGACATTTAACCTTGAGGCATTTGGACGACAAACAAAGGACGTTATCAAAAAGAAGGTTGGGCAGTGGGTCCGCGAATCATGTGGTAAGGTTCTCAGGTTGAATATGGTCTACCCTATGGTTAAACAGTCACCTGTTGAGCCATATACACCTCTTCGTCCCGGTACTCCCCAGTACAGGTATGCTATAGAGGAGCTTGAAAGAACATTTGCTGGAGATTCTCCCTACCTGTCATATCCATTGCTGCCATTTAAGCATCGTATGGGTTTTTACCCTAAGGGAGCAGTAAGGAAACGTACCGGAAGTAGACGGTAACCTAACAAACCAATTCTTCAATAGGCCTTCAGTAATACATACGGCTCAGTTCCGACGGCATTCGAGCTGGTCTTCTCATATTCGTTGCGGACAAAAAATATTGTGCTTATCCCTTTTATGGATAGAGAAGGGCATGTTGAACCTATCTGTAAGCGGAACGGTAGGAACAGTCGAAATAGTTCACGGTATCGCTTTGTTTAACCAATCTAGCCCTTCTGATTACTAAAACATTTAACCAAATAGCTTAAAGGAATACACCATGATGAATCAAAACTACTCAATCTACGTAGGCATTGCACTAAGTGATGGATGCGATGGCGATAAACAGGGAGGTATTGGGCTTGTCATATACGATGAGACGCACCAATGCATTGAGCAACAACGTATTCAGGTACTTGAAGTCACTGATAACGCCGAGCTGGAGCTGTGTGCTTTGGCTGAAGCGCTTGAGTATGCCCAAGACGGTGACATTATCTATTCCAGCAGCGCATTTTGCGTAAACGGATACAATGAATGGCTCGATAATTGGAAGGCCAGAGGCTGGCGAAAATCGAATAAGAAGCCGGTCGCAAACAGGAAGCTATGGCGACAAGTGGATGAGTTGAGGTCCACGAAGTATGTTGAGGTGTACCAAGCAAGTGGCCGCAACCCCTCTGGCCAGATATTCAAGGCTGTAGAGTTGGCGAAAGAGTGCTTCAATGGCGAGGATTTCTGATGCTGCAGAGATACGGCTCATGTAACCAATAAAAAAGAAATGTAACGATAAGATAAGACGCCCCTTAGTAACGAATACTTAGGGGCGTGATTTATTTGTTACGAGGTTCACCTGTAGGGCCAGATGCTTACCTGCGTGAATGATGACGGCTGGAAAGTTAGTAGAAAGGATTAGTGCGGAGATACAACGATTTCATCAAAGGCGTCCATATCAAGATAAGCAAGGAAGTTGTTCTCCCATACTCGATACAGTTCGACAAAGCCCGAGCTGTTGATATTTTGCCATCCGATTCCGGTAGCAAAGGCCATGTTATTGCCGATATCAAAATCAATGTCCCTATCAAGTTCTGGAAAGCCAAGCCCGAAATATGCAAAGTCAGTGATATAGTTAATACACCATTTTTCTTTATCTCCCTTGATTACGGAGACTTCTACAGGGTGATAACCACCGGTCTCAACACTATAGCTGGTATCCCGGAAGTTGATGGTTACTGAGCTGCATGTTTCAGCCAAACCGGCCTGAATGATCTGTTGACCGACCACAGCATGAAACTGTGATGATATAGGTAGGATGCATCTCTGAAACTGCATTGCTTGTTCTGAGAAGGTAACTTTGTTCATAGGTGGTTCCTTTATGTTGTATTTGGCTAAGAAGCTTCAAAATTGCCATTGTGAATACTGACCAAAGTGGCCTGGATTTCATCAAAACTGCGCTGCTTAAGCTGCTTCATTAACGCGCGTTCGTAGGCTTGATAGAGTTCTCTCACCTTCGGCTGGTGGAGCTCGCATTTGTCGATATCAGGTTGATAGAACCAACAACGTAGGAAGTTGAAGTAGAGCTCAACATCGACGGTTTTGGCTTGCTCGTCTGGATAGGCAAAGCTGGCAATAAACACCACGCTCCACTCTGATTGTTTGGAATCACGAAGATCTCGCTCAAGCTGGATTTCTACGGGGTGAAATCCGGTGCGGGTCTGGTAGTAGTTTGTTACTCGAAGATTAAGCGCAATTCGCTTGGCGTTATCCGGAATATCGAACCGGTTGGCTAGCTGTCTGAGAGAGTTGACCAGTGAGTGATGAGGAGCTGTCATGTTCATATTAGCCCCCTTTCCGCAAACGAGATACACTTTTCACCAACAACAAAGTGGTCCAATACACGGATGTCCACCAGCGCTAAGGCATCAGAAAGTCGCTGAGTGATTCGCTTATCTGCTGTCGATGGTTCAGCTTCACCCGAAGGGTGGTTATGGGCAAAGATAACTGCAGCAGCGTTTGTTTTAAGAGCCAACTTAACCACTTCTCTTGGATAGATGCTTGCTGCATCGATAGTGCCGTAGAAAAGCTCGTTGTATTCGATCAACCGATTCTGATTGTTCAGTAGCATTACCGCAAAGGTTTCGCGCTCTAGGCCACCAAGCTTACAGCGAAGGAACTCTTTAACCTTTTCCGGGCTGGTAAATATGTCACCACGTAGATAGGTGTCTGCAAGGATCTCTGCTGCTTTTTCCAGGATCTGTTTAGCGGTAGTAGGTAGGGAAAATTCATAATCATTGTTGTGCATGCGTCCTCCTTGTTATCTGTGGGGCAATGCACGTGGATGATATGTATCTGAAAACCTTTTAAATCGAATGCGGCTTCGAGCGTTAATTGAAAGGGTAAGAAGGGAAGGAACCCTCTAACTTATTGTTCGTTTTAAGCTGTAATTCGCATTGAACACAGGTACTGGAACAGTTCTTGTCGGAGACTTCTTTAGCTTTCGGTGTCATTTCGTAACCTTACAATCCGCTATTATGGACAGAGTTCATTAATCTTGTTTTCAACAACAAGAGAGAATTACAGAGAGGGACGATATGTGTAACCAGAATAGCTATAGCAAATACCAGAAGCGGGTGATTAAATTTTTGAATGAGCTTTTGGGCACAGAAACACCATTTTCTTACGAAAGGACTAAGACAAATCACCTGAAAGTACTGATTGATGGAGTAAATAAGCCTTTGTTTACTGGTTCAACTCCTTCTGATTGTAAGTCTCTCAATAATTTCATGGCTGAAGTGAAGCGCGAAATTAGAGCTGCAAGTTCTATTCATGTACAACTCAATGAGAGTATCAGGCCGGCTCTACCTTATGCGGAGAAACAGTCTCACGACAAGCTTGTGAAGCACTGTGTTAAGTCATTGCGTAGTCGACTCTCTTCTCTTAAGAGTCAAGAGGAAGCAAAAATTATAAAATCAGGAAATGTAGATGTTCTGAAAACCATCCGCAATGAGATAGTAAAGCACTCTGTGACCACGGCACTAAGCTCTCGAAAGCAAGGTTGCTACTTGAGGCCAAATGAACTGAAAAAAATAGAGGCATCTGTTAAGAGCCACCTGGATTTTATGCTGCCATCAGCAGCATTTTACTCTGACATTTTAAATTGCGCGGGATCGACTGAAGTTTTGCGGCAAGAAATGGCTAATACTCGTATTTTGCCAGAGAAGGGGAACATCGTAACGATGAATGAGCCAGTAGCTAAAACTAAGCAACCTGGGATAAAAGCAAATAGAAGCTCTTTATCTATAGACTCAAACAAAAGTAATTCTGCCCAAGACTTGATGAGTATGACACAAAATGACCGTATCTCCGTATTGCAAACTTTGACTAAAGAGCAGTGTCGTTCATTACTCGACGATCTTAATCAAGCTTTGTTGCTCAAACAAGAGCGTGAGATTGAAGAAGTTGTTGAAATGGTGCGTGAGAAGCAGTTACCCCTTGATGCGCTAATGGAGCGATTGAAAACAGCGGCGTGATTCATATCTTTTGAGTTTTTTGTTAATTAAAACAGTTGGTTGATGTTTTTCTAGACAAGACGTTACACAAAGAGTGCGCTTGCTGGCATTTTTTCAGTAAGAGACAAGTTTTATATTGCGATCAGCGTATATTGAATTGATAGCTATAGAATAAAAAGTCTAATTACAATGAAAAATATCTTAGTTGCGGTCACGGGGGCTAGTCCGCAAGTGCTAACGGAAACACTGTACGCCTTGCATACCCAAGGGAAATCATTTCCCGAAGAAGTGTATGTGATTACTACACTTAATTCCAAAGAACTGCTGGTAGAAGGCCTGTTTACCCAAGGCCACTGGCAGAGACTGATTGACGAGTATCAACTACCAGATATTGCTTTTAATGATGAACACATTTGGTTGATTTCTGATAGTGTCGGTAATCAGTTAGATGACGCGAAGGGAGAACAAGATCAGGCTGTAATGGCTGATTTTATAACTCGAAAGATTGCAGAGTTGACCGCTGATTCTGAAACTGCGATTCATGCATCTATTGCTGGTGGACGTAAGACCATGGCTTTCTACATGGGATATGCAATGTCGCTTTACGGTAGAGAGCAAGACTCTCTTAGCCATGTGTTTGTAGATGATGAGTTCGAGTTTGTTAAAGATTTCTATTTCCCAACTCTAGGAGATAATTGGATTGACGGCAAAAAGCCTGATTTCAAGCTGAATACAAAGAATGCGACTGTAACGCTAGCCGAAATCCCGTTCGTCCGCATGCGCAAACAGCTCAATAATGAGTTACTTACTCAATTCGAAGATGCGTCATTCTCTAAAACTGTCGCTAGAATGAATGCAGCTCATCAGCCTTTAAAGGTCCAAATATCTTACAAAGCCAGGACATTAAGCGCGCTAGGTGTTGACGTTAAGCTCTCTGGCAAGCTATTGGCGATGTACTTGTTTATGCTTTCTCAGCCGAATAGAAAGGTAAAAATAAGTACAGCATTTCTGAAAAATACTGATCACTCAATTGAGTATCTAACACATTTTCACCAGTTGAAAGGTGATGTCAGAGTATATAGTACTTTTGGTCTTGAGGATGATGTGGACTGGGAGCATAAGAACTTTGCTCATTTATTACCTATGAATACTCAGTTTATTCAGCCTGTTCTCAGCCAATTGCACAAACAACTGGCAAAACAGTTGCCAGCCGATGTCGTTGAGAGACTTAAGGTACATTCTGATGGTGTAAAGGGTGGCAGTACTTATTCTATAGATCCCAGTATTGAGTTTTCCATCGAATAATTCACAAAAACCAGCTGTGTATGTCACACAGCTGGTTTTTGTGTTTGCGTGTCTTTTTATAAGCTTACGATCAATCTGAAGCCCGCTATTTCGTTATTCTTAACTAATACAAGATAAGTTAGTTGATTCAGACAATAAAGAAAGGAGTTACAACATGGTTTTTGACCCGAGCAAATTTGTTGCACCAACAGCAAAGCCAATTCCAGTAGTGTTGCTATTGGATGTAAGCGGCAGTATGAGTGGCGACCGTATTGACCAGCTTAATCTGGCTGTTCGAGAGATGATCTCTAGCTTTTCTTCCTCAGAAACCTCTGAAATTGAAATCCAGCTTTCTGTTATCACTTTTGGTGCCGACGTAAAGCTGCATACACCATATACATCAGCAACTGATATTGAGTGGCAGGACTTATCGGTAAGTGGGATGACCCCTATGGGGACTGCACTAAAGATGGCTAAGGCTATGATCGAGGATAAAGAAGTAACACCTTCTCGTGCGTATCGCCCAACTATTGTCCTTGTATCAGATGGTGGGCCAAATGATGACTGGGAGGGGCCATTGAATGAATTTATCCAGAATGGCCGTTCGTCAAAATGTGACCGAATGGCTGTGGCCATAGGAGAGGGCGCGGACCGTTCTGTTTTAAATCGGTTTATCGAAGGTTGCGAGTATCCGCTATTTACTCCGGATAACGCATCGGATATTAGAAATAGCTTCCGCTATATCACCATGTCAGTGACAGCACGCAGTAAATCCCAGAATCCGAATAAAGTTGTCAACGTTTCATCTCAAGCTGAACAGAAGACGCCTGAATATGAAGATGACGAGTTGTTCTAAGATCTGTTGACAATTCACAGGAAATCACATGAACCAAGATTTGATCACACCAGTAAATACTGCAGAGTTGCTGAAAGCATTGGACAATGTGGCTACTCCGGTCAAAGTTGCTAAGAAGTTGGTTGTATCCAGCAATCTGGCAGAGAATGAATATCAGTTTTACAAGATAGATAGTCTGACTCACTTTTCTGAGGAACCTCGGAGGGAAGCTCTTGAGAATGTCTACAGCAGTATTCGTTTTCCTGGAGCCAGCCTTGTATACCTTTTACATGGTAGTTCTTCTGGTGTTGATCTTTACCTTGGTATCGCTCGGAACCACCAGCACAACGCTCCGGCTTTAAGTGTAAAAAACATAGCGGACTCCATTCTTAAACCGGTTTTTGAAGGAAACTTTAGAGGTAGCAAACTTCACCAAGTTGATGAGAAGCATGAGTTACTGAGTAAGCTTGAAAGATATAAGCATGTTGGTGTTTTGCAGGGGGCCGTTGGTAACCAGGAGCAAGGAGAAAACAATTTTTTCCAAGGTATGGACAGGCTCGTTGATGTGATGCTGGGTCAAGAGTTTTGCCTTGCTATAACTGCATCAGCGATGACGCATGAGCAACTGCTAGAGCTGGAACAGATCGTTCATCAAGGTTATGCTCTATTTGCTCCTCTTTCTAAGATGTCATATCAACAAGGAAAAAATAGCGGAGAAGGTCGCAATCTTGGTGAGAGTACTACGACGTCTAAAGGTCGTAACTACTCGAAGAATACCGGTGAAAGTGATTCGGAAACGTCAAGTACAAGTAAGGCTACAAACTCTGGAGATGTATCTGATACAGGGTCTGAAGGTACGTCCAAGTCGACTAATAGTGGTGAATCCTGGGGTAGTAATTCATCCGAAAGCAAGGGATTAAATAAAGGTTTATCAGTTAACTCTGGTGAGAGCCAAACAGTTTCAACGGAGATACACAACCGAAAAGCGCAGCAATGGCTGACATATATTGATGAGGTCTTATTACCAAGAATTGACTACGGGCGCAGTAGAGGTGGATTTATCTCAGGGATCTCGCTATTTGCCACTAGCCACCATTCGCTATTAACCCTAAGTAATACGGCTATGTCAGTTTTTTCAGGTAACTCTGGTAACTGTTACCCTTTACACTTTATGTCGGTTAGTGAATACCCTTCCATTGTTAATGAGCTAAGAAACCTACAAATACCAACTATTGAACTGAATAACCGGCAGAAAGAGCCAAATGGATATCTCTTTCATCACCTAAAGTCCCGTCTGGTTGAAAGAGATAGAGTTCTCATGGGAACGTATTGTTCTCCTCGTGAACTATCCCTTATCGCTGGATTGCCTCAGAAAGAAGTAGCGGGTATAGCTTTAAATGAAGAAGTGAACTTCGGTTTAAACCCACCTCAAGTTGATGAAGGTAGTAAACTAGTTTTGGGGGAACTTGTTCAAGACGGGAGAAGTATTCCTAATAATGATGTAAGCCTGAATATTTCAGAGCTCAACAAGCATATGTTTGTTGCCGGTGTTACGGGAAGTGGTAAAACGACGACTTGTCATCACCTCCTTAGAGAAGCCAAGCTTCCTTTTTTAGTCATAGAGCCGGCAAAGACTGAATACCGAACATTGCTGGAAGAGTTTGATGATCTTCTGATTTTTACACCAGGACGAGATGATCTTGGGGCATTCAGATTGAATCCACTTGAACTGATGCCCGGTGAGTCAATTTCGGCCCGAGTTGATATTCTAAAGGCTAGTTTTGCTGCTTCTTTCGACATGGAAGCAGCTATACCACAAGTTCTGGAAGCTGCAATTTATCGCTGCTACGAAAAGATGGGATGGAATTTGACGACATCCCGACATCCAGAGTTCCCGAATCCCTTTGCTGAAAATGTTTATCCCTTCCCAATCATGCAGGACTTGTTGGAAGTAAGTAAAGAGGTCATTGACGAGCAGGGCTTTGATACAAGGTTGCGGGATGACTATATAGGCTCCATAAAAGCTCGTCTGCAGGGTTTGTTGGTCGGCTCAAAGAAGCAAATATTCAATACCCTGCGCTCTATCGATTTTGCGGCACTATTAAAGCGAAGAGTGGTTATTGAGCTTGAAGAGATCCGCAATGGAGCAGAGAAGTCTCTGATTATGGCTTTTATCATGACCAATATGGTTCAAGCCTTGAAGAATGAGCATAGAGTAAATCCCGGCTTTAGGCACTTGACTCTTATTGAGGAAGCTCACCGCTTGCTTGCTCATCCGGATCCGTCAGAAAGCAATAATAAAAAGCAGGCAGTGGAAATGTTTGCTGACATGCTGGCTGAAATCAGAAAGTACGGAGAGGGCTTGGTAATTGTTGATCAGATACCGAGCAAGTTAACACCGGAAGTATTGAAGAGCACAAATACCAAGATAGTTCATAAGTTGTTTGCCCAAGACGATAAGGATGCAATTGGTAACACAATAGCTCTTGAAAAAGATCAGAAGACGTATCTTTCAAGGTTGGATGTAGGGCATTGCGTTGTGTTTAGCCAGGGGTGGCAAAAGGCTGTACAGGTTCAAGTTAAGGTAGACCCGACGTTGGTAACTCAAGCGGACCTTCCACTAAATGAAGTTGAAAAAGTGATTAGGGGTAGGTTTATCGAGTTCTGCAAATTGCCTACCAACCGAAGACTACTGCCAATGTTAAGCCATTCTGGACTAAGTTCGATTAGCACAAAACAGGTTAGCGATTTACTTAAATTCTCTCAGGAGACGGATCTGTTTTTCTGCTGGGAACAATTCTTGGTTGAACAAAGTGACACAAGTAAAGAAAAAGTAGTTCAGTCTATAAAAAAGGCTTTTGAATCTACGATAAACACGGAAATAGTTATTGATCACCTTCTCTATCATGTTTACCCACCTGTTGGTGATAGGTCAGTAAAAGATTGGCGGTTAAGAGTAGACAAGGCGATAAATTGCCTGATGAGTGGAGAGGATATAAAAGTTGGGCGTATGAGCCTGGATAGTTCAGATAGGAGAAAAATGTAATGTTTGGAATTGTGTCTGCGGGTATATCCCTTATTGGCTCAGCTTGTGCTGCTGTTAGCACTGTATGCTCGACTTTAGGTGCTGGTTTAGTGAGTGCAGGAAAAGTCATTATTAATGCAATTCAGGTTGGTTTGCCGATTGCAGAAAAAGTGTTTACAGCTGTAGACCTTGTGGCTAAAGCCTGGGGAATTTTTACAGAGGATCACAAAGAAGATGATTTGTACGACCTGGGTATGCGAGCTGAACAAGCTTCAATGAACGGAGTTAAGTCAGATAACTTTGATTCATATCAGGAGTATATCGATCATCTTCGGAATGATATCGAACTTAAGCCAACCCCTTCTCTTCGTGATGAAGATAAGTTGAAGTACGGCGCTCTTGGTACTGCTATAGCAATGAAAGGTATTAGTGACAAGTATCAAGTCGAAATCCCGGATTCGTTCTGGTTATCAGGTGTAAATATGAATCTTCAGCCTGAGCAGTTCAAGCCTCTCTTGGACACATTTGAGTCAGAGAAAGTAGTTCCTAAGCTGGAAGACTTCAATAAAGGAAAACTTCCATTTAGTGAACACGAAAAAATCTATGATGTACTTGAAAGCTACCTTGGAGAATCTATGACAGCTCAAGAAGTTGAGCAGTTTTTTGTTGATGCCAAGAAAAACTCAGCCTAGCTAAGGGATATAAGTTAAGTGGGATTAGAGCAAATCAATAACCATGTTTCGATTCTGAATGTAGTACTTGATGGTTCAGGAAGTATGTCGGTGTTTGGAAAGGGGCCTTTGCAGATCAATCTGGCGCGCTTTGTGCTCCAGTATATTGAACAAAATGCCGCTCAGATTTCTGAGAGCATTGAAGTGAACTTTTTCCTATTTAGAGATGAGGTCAAGCCGTTGGAAAACGGTATCGACAGTGGGCAGTGTTCTATTTCTTTTGAAGGTGGAGCAGAAAGTAACAGCCTGTCTAACTTCTTGAAGTGCTTACCAAGTCAAAGCAAAGTACTGCTTTTTAGTGACGGTTTCTGCTTGGATGATCAAGTGTCGGAAGTAGTAT
Source organism: Pseudomonadota bacterium (assembly GCA_038533895.1). GTDB lineage: Bacteria > Pseudomonadota > Gammaproteobacteria > Enterobacterales > Vibrionaceae > Vibrio. The sequence continues at coordinate 16,917 of JBCAXU010000035.1, forward strand.
ATCAGAATGCTATTGACTTCAATTTGGTTGCTGTTGGGCCGGATAGTCCTTCCCTTGAAAGGTATACAAGCGATTATTTTCATGTCGCGAAAAGTGAAAGCCTACCTGCCCTTTTACAAAATTTACTTTATAAGTCAGAGGGTAATTCTCTACCGCGTAAGATTAGTACTAATTGGGAGATGGAAGAAGCTCTGTCTCTGCAAACGCAGAATGACGATGATGACTGGGAGTAGCTGGGAGCGCAATGAAAATAAAAGATACGTTGTTGGAATCTGACTTTCCGTTCGATGTGGATGATGAGCATTTCCATCGTCATGAGCTTACTGAAATATTAACTAGTGGCGGGCAGGGTGTAGTGTGTAAAACAAATGATCCTGAGCTATTGGTTAAGCTACCGCTGGCTGATGCTGCGACAAGGAAGATGTTGACGGATCCTAATGAAATAGAAAGGCACAAAAGAAAATATCTAGGTTTGAGCTTGTTGCCTATCCCAGAAGATATTCCACTGGCGTTACCAGCAGCGAGCCTGTCAGATACTGCAGGTTACATAATGCCACTTGTCGGGGGGATGGTTGAGTTTGGGGAGCAGTTCTTTCTAAAAAAAGCTCAAGCGAAGGCTATGTACAAAGAGCGGGAAATACCTAACTGGTTATCTAAGTTGTTTGAGCAAGAAGATGAAATCAACAAGGGAAAGGGAAATTACTTCAGTTTAGAAATCATTCATTACCTCAAGAGTGGGGGCCTACGTAGAAGACTAACGGCCTTAACAAAATGTGCGTCGATACTTGCAAGGTTGCATGCACACGGTTTTGTCTATGTGGATCTGTCTCCGGGAAACGTCTTTATCTCAGATAGTGTTGAGCACTCGGAGGTATGGATGATCGATGCTGACAACCTTCGTTATGAAGGAACAGAAGGCACCAACTATTTTACCCCTGGATATGGAGCGCCAGAAGTAGTTCAGGAGATAGGTAATGCAAGTCAGTTATCTGACAGCTATGCCTTCGCAGTCATGGTATTTATTCTGTTGTCTATGACCAATCCGTTTGATGGCATTGCTCTGGAGAGAAATGATGACGATGGCGACTGGGCTGATGAAGACGAATGGGGCAGTGACTCGGGTGGCTGCGACTCGGAACTCTCGGCGGATAAGAAAAAGGAGTTTGGTATGCTTCCTTTTGTTGACGATATAAATGACAACAGCAATGAGGCTCCAAATAGGGGGCTTCCTCGGCAGTTAGTTTTGACTGAACAAGTGAAAGTTTGTTGTCAGAAAACGTTAGGAGAGGGAAGAACAGAGCCGAGAAAAAGAACACATATGTACCTATGGGCCACTGCACTAGCACAGGCTGAGGATGTAACAATCGCCTGCAAAGGCTGTGGTATGACTTATTATGCTCACCAAACAGAGTGCCCGTATTGTCAAAGTACATTGTCTAGCTATGTGAAAATGATGGCATATTCAGACCAATCAAAACAAACTGTGGTTTGGGAATGGGCTAGAGAGGTTAGTGAAGATAAAGTACTAATGGTACCACAGCGCCTAGGCCTACCTTTCTCCTTGAAAGATAACGCTAAAACTTTCATAGAGATACAAAAACGCAAACAACAATTTGTCATAAAGTGTTTAGATGAGTCGCTACCAGTTCATTGGGCGACAAGCTCTGAGAATGATGGTGAGTTTAGAAGACTTGCCGGTGATTTAGTGTTTACGCCCGAGATTGGAAATGATGGCTTGTATCTTTACATAGAGAGTGCAAACCCAAGGTTAATTCACTTACAACTGTGTGGGGACAGAGCATGAAGCTAGAACACTTTAGCAGTATGCCGAGCTTTTTTGATGATGTTTGGGTTGTTCCAGAAGACAAAAAAGCATCGATTAAGCCTGGTCTTGCAAAGCTGTCTCTTGCTTCGGATGGACAGAGTTTGCGTATTGTAACTCGAATGAAGCGTCACTTGGTGCGCCTTCAAGACCAAACATTAATGTCGGACATTATTCATTACTTGAAGCGAAATACAGCCCATCTTGCTCAAGTTTGCAGGCTAGCTAAAAATGGGCACATTCAACTTCAAATTGCTTTTTTTAATGGTGATTTGCTTCACCTCGATGAAGTCGATATTAACCTAGATAGTGAGCTACTAGCGAGGGCAAATAAATTGGGTCTTCGGTCGCCAAACTTGAGTGCTCTTGCAAACTTATTAGAAGACAAATGTACTCTTAAAGGCAGTATCTACGAAGAAGGGGAGTACTATTTTCCTCTCTTAACTGGTGGAGCTTCAGGTGCTATATGGGAAGGTAATGGTTCCGAAGAAGAGCAAGAAGTGTTGCTTGATGATGGTTTTTCACTACTTGGGGATAACGTGCAGCTTGCTGTTAAGCAGAGTGATACGCTGGGAAGCTTGCAATTGACTGCATCGCGCATATCAAGTGGTTGGAGTCAGAAAGCACCAGGTGCAATTCGATTGGCAAAGGGGCAGATCAGCCTGTCTGATGGGGATAAAAAACTACAAGAATTCTCCAAACACCAGTTGAAATCTTTGTTGGAAGATGAAAGTCATTCTAGTTACCTAAAAACATGGGATAAATATGGTGATATTGAAGGAGAATTGCTTTTAGAAAGGGCTAGAGCTGTAGGTTACTTAGCTATTCCTTCAGAAAAATCTCTAGAGGTTGTCCCTGGAGGAGTGAAGATATTTTTTCATGAAAACCTCCCTAGAGGAATAGTAAAAGGTTCTCAACTAGAGGTTGTGGATCAAATGCCAGTTTATCTTGATGACCTAGAAATGGACTGGAAAACTTACAGCGAGTTTCTTCTAGAGTCTTCTAATCTCCAATCTCGTAATTATTCTGATGTAACCCAAAAGGTTGTAGGCCAAGTAGTTGAAGTCAAAGACAGGGGAGAAAGCTGGATTAATTTAGCTCTTGAGCAAAAACCATTACCAGGTGTCCATGCTCTGGTTTTGTCGATAAATGGCGACAAGAAGCAGGTAGAAAGACGGATGCAGGCACGGAAACTGATTTTAGAGGGTAATAGCGCAAACCCGCAGCTTGGACTACTAATAGAGGAAGAGGGAAAGCCAAGCACAGCTAAACGACACAATACTATTGCCCCCTTGACTGCTTTTGTTCGGGAAAAAGTGTTTGCTCACCCGCCTACAGCTAGCCAAGAACTGGCAATAAAAGTTGCATTAAATACTCCAGATATTGCCTTAATCCAAGGTCCACCAGGAACTGGGAAAACAACGGTTATAGCGGCAATAATTGAACGGCTTAACCAAGAGTATAGAAAGACCGGAAATTACAAAGGACAAATACTGGTATCTGGTTTTCAGCATGATGCTGTTGAAAATCTATTAGCTCGCTTGAGTATTAACTCACTTCCATCGGTTAAATTTGGGAAGAAATCTGGGACTGAATTTAGCCCAGATAGAGTAGACCAGAAGATTGAAAGCTGGTGTGATGGTATTGCAGACAACCTACGAAAGCAAAATCCACAGCTAGCGTCTTCAGAGTCTCTAAGAGTAGTTAGGAGCAAGCTGGCGCTGTATCAAGCGTCTCCCACAAATGAAATTGCTCTAAGTTTGTTGAAGCAGCTTCAAGAGATCTCTGATGTTTCATTAGATCATCATCTAAGCCAAAGAGTCAGTTATATGGTTAAAGAGCTAAGTGATGCTGAGAACGGTACTACCTCTGCTACGATTTCACATATTATGGCCCTGCGTTGCAATGAGCGATCGTTTAAAGATGATGGTCCCGAAAGAGCAATGGCATTGTATCGAGAGATGGAAGATACACTCGATAGTACAGAACTGGCCCTTCTTAGAACCGCATCAATTTGGAATGAAAGTAAGAATCTAAAGTTCCTCCCCGAACTGAGAGCATTAAGAGGCGACCTACTTAAGCGTTATAGTCATAAGCGGAGCTATCGAGTATCCAAACCAAGGGAAGATGTATTAGCAATCACAAAGCAATCAATTGAAACTTTGTCAAAAGCCAAACAGTTTTCTGATAGTACAGATAATGCGTTGGTAGATTTTCTTTATGAGTTGGACCATAACAAGGACGGAATAAAAAGAAGTTTAGCGGACTATAATGTGGTATTTGGTGCGACTGTTCAACAATCCATGAAGTGGGATATTCGAAGTGCAAAGCTAGATAGTGGAATAGAAGCGAAGCGCTTGTCATATGACACTGTGATTATTGATGAGGCTGCACGTTGCAGTCCTAGGGACCTTCTAATACCACTTTCGCAAGCAGAAAAACGAATTATTTTGGTTGGTGATCACCGTCAGCTACCGCACATCATTGATGAGGAAATCGCTCGTCAGCTAGAAGAAGGGGAGCAGACAAAAACAGAAGAAAGTATGTTTGAGTATTTGTTCGGTCGTCTCAAAAAGTTAGAAAGCGCAGATGGTTACCAACGAACAGTTACATTAGATGCCCAATTCCGTAGTCATCCTTTATTAGGTGAATTTGCTAGTAAGTATTTTTATGAGCCAAGCAATGAAGGGTATGAATCGCCATTACCAGCAAAGTTATTCCGACAAAACTTAAAGGGTGTTGAAGACCAAGCTTGTGCCTGGATGCATATACCTAATAGACAAGGCGGTGAGAAGCGAGATAGTTCACGCAGTGGATATCGGTCATGTGAAGCTGAAGCAATAGCCGAAAAGATCAATGAGTGGTTAGTGTCACAGGAAGGGAAGGAGCTGAGTTTTGGAGTCATCAGCTTTTATAAAGCGCAAGTTAATGCAATTTTTAAGGCGTTGAGTAAATACGGCATAACGACAAAAGAACGCGGTGAGTGGGAAGTAAAGGATGAATACCGGATGCTTCCTTCGGGTGAAGAAAGGTTAAGAATAGGTACCGTCGATTCGTTTCAAGGAATGGAATTTGATGTTGTATTTTTGTCGATGGTTCGGACACAAGACCTACTGAAAAACTCAAGCTACTTAGAGCAAAATTGTGAGGATAGAAAAGAGCAGGCAAAAGTATTTGGTCATCTAATGTCGCCAAATCGTTTATGTGTCAGCGTAACCCGGCAAAAAAGACTGTTAGTAGTTGCAGGAGATATAGATCTTGCTGACCATTCAATTGCTAAACAAGCAGTGCCGGCTCTGTATGGTTATTGTCAGTTGGTTAAAGAACGAGGGGTGGTGTTGTGAGTATAGGTAGAGACAATCGCCCGAAAGTTATCAGTTTCAACGAGAAAGTCAGTGGATTACGAGTCGCGAGGCGGAAGCATTTGCTTTGGCCGTGCCGAATGTACTCAGTATCGATGCAAGCTCCTTTAGATAGAGACTTGAATCCGTTTGAGGTTTTAATACTTAGGCTATGCGCAAATTATATCAATGATGTAGCTCAGCTCTCATCGAAGACGGGCTTTGATAAGGAGTTGGTACAGTTTATCTGTTCACGCCTAGAACAACTTGGCCTGCTTGATGAAAGAAGGAAGTTAACCGCCACAGGTATAGATAAACTTGAGGCTCTAGATAACGTTAGAGATGACACTGACGCTGAATCTCAAACAGTAGCGGCACATATTTATGTTGATAGTATTTCTAATACTCTTTTACCAATAATTACAAGTAAGAGAGAGTACGAGCAAGTGTCTTCCTCTGAGGGTAAAGATGCCTGGACTATTCACCTTGGTTCTGCCGGTCAAGGGTATGAAGTTAACGCTACCCGTCTACCACCCAAAGGACTTATATCTCAAGGTCCTCCGACATCAAGTCAGGTAAGTAACGTTATCCAAAGATACCGAAAAAGAAGGTCAATCAGCCGCTTTCTTTCAGGGGAGCGTATAGATCAACGGCACTTTTCATTCGATGTCGCATCTATTGCTGTTGAAGCAGAATATGAAAATGTCTACTTACATACTCAACTACTTCTTCAAGAAGGAAGTGATGAGTTCTTGGTTACTGATGGGTTTGGGTTGGGATTCAGTCAGCAATTCAGTGAAGCTATTGTTAACTTAGAGCCTAAATGGCTTAAACACTGGAAAAGTAGTGCCCAGGTTACTGAGCTGGGTAATACGGAGGTTGAGTCCATTGTTCATAAGAGTACAGGTTCATCCAGATATCCGAGACTCACTAGATATCTAGATTCGGCAGAGGAAAGCTATCCTGAAGCGATGCTTAACCCTAGTTCAACGTTTACTCAAAAACAGATTGAATCAAAGCAAAATAAGCTAATTAAAAAGCTGTACTCTGCTTTAGAGATGACCTTCGCTATTGTAAATACTGACTGGCCTGTGCCTGATTGGAAGAACTATTTTCAACAGGGAACGGATCGAAGTAATGCAGAACTAATCCATGACTATGCAAGACGTTTAGGCTTTCAATTTGACAAGCTTACGAAAAAATTCTTGTTTGTTTCTATTGGTAAACTAAAACGAATCGGTATTGAAGAACCTGAGATGCAACCTGAGGTAGTGATGGCAATATTGTCTGCACATATTAATCCTTTGCATCCATTGCGTAAGCTGGGGCGAGAGCATATTGATTTGCTAATCATGCTCTCAAAGTTAAAAGAGCTTCGAGACCCACTTCAGCATGGGAAATCCTTTGAGATAAGGCAAAAGGAACTAAAGGCAGCCCGGCGGGCTACATACCGACTGATTACGGCTTTACTTCCAGAGCTATCACATGCATTGCCAAAAGAAACTAGAGCGAAAGATAACTTAAGCCAAGCAGAAAGGCAGCGTTTTGAAATTTCTGTTCGTTTGGATGATGAGTTCGGTTTACTAGCCATGCAGCGAATGGATGAAGCAATTAAATCGGAGTTGATCCGAAGTGAGCTTATATATGCCAAGCTTATGGACTTATCTCATAAAAGCCAAATGGTGGATATACAGCCATGGGCAACAGCGATATTAGGGATTGTTCAAACAAGGGTCTTCCAGCGCATTTCTGATCTGGATATCTCTGAGCTTACGGGAAGAGAAGTTAAGGTAAAAGCTCAAGAGAACGCATCAAAAGCAGGCTTTCGTTTGCCTAAAGGACAACTTCCAGACGGTATTCAAACTGTGAACCTTAGGAGAGCTGAAGCAGCATGTAGGGGGATTAATACTACTATTGGTGCAGAAATGCTGGCCTGGTTAGTGTTGGATAACCATAGTCAACTTAGTTTCATCGCTAAATCAGTACCAGGGTGTCTTGGGAAAATCGGTGAGATGATTCGGCATAGAGGTCATGGAAATAGGCCAAGTTATGTCGAAGGTGGTGCTCTTGTTACCCTAAGACAAGAAATGTATCAAATTATCAGAAAATTTATAGAGATAGATAATGTCAGCTAAGAATATGGATAGGTTTAAAATGGTTAAGAGCAAACCAAATTCAAACACTAAGAAACAGAACCCAAACAGTGATACGCAGCAGGATAAAGAGCAACTACAGACTTTGCACACTGAGCTAGAAGCTACGGGAAACCGTCTCAACAGTTATGCAAAAGAGCTGGAGTCTTTAGAAGCCGAACTAAAGAAAAAAGAACGATTGCTGGCAGATGAAGCTGTTCGATTGAGAGCAAAAGAGCAGGAGCTTTCTTCTCAGCAAGTGCAAATAGAGGCGGGGCTTCCCGGACTTGTAGACAAAGAGTTGAGCGCAGCAAAAAAATTGCTAGAGAAACAAAGAGCAAGTTTCTCAGAGCAGTTAAGACAGTTTGAAACAGAAAAAGCAGAACTCGCAGTTAAAGAGTCGGAATTAAAGCGGCTGGAAGTAAAGTGTCAATCTGACTTCGCAGCAGAGAGAAAAGAGCTTCAGAATAGTTTATTGGAACTTCGCCAAAAGGCTATCAACCAGGTAGATGAAGAAGCTGAAGCTAGAAAAGAAGAGCTGTTTAGAGAGCTAGAGAAAGAGCACCAGCTATCAAAGCAGAAGTTGGCACAAGAGCTAGAAGGAACTCGCCTGGAGGCAGAAAAGCAGTTAGCCGAAAGAACAAGCGCTATCGATGCGAAAGTGAGTGACAATAATGCTAGAGAAGCAGATCTTCAGTCCAGAGAGGAGCAACTTGATTTTCAGCAAAAGCTATATAAAGAGAAAAAAGAAAAGTTGAATGAAGATTATGCGCAGTTTGAGCTGAAAATAGCAAAAGCAGTCCAGGAAAGGCAGGCAGGGTTTGCTTCAGAAGAACAGCGTATGAAAGAGGAATGCGACAGGCTGCGTGCAAGTCTTGATGGCTCTAACAGAGAGCTTAGCCTCTATCTGGAACTTAAACAGAAGCTAAATGGAGAGTCCCCGGAAAAAGTGCTGTTTGAGTTAGCCGCTTATAAAGAAGAGATTATTACCCTTAAAGAAGAACTGACAAGAAGACCAGAGCAACAGGTTCAGCAGTTGTTTGAGCAAGCGAAGTTAGAAAAGGGACAGCTCGAGTCCAGCAATGAAGCTTTGATATACGAGCGTGATGCTCTCAAGAGACAAATCAAAGAGCTTGAAGATAGTAGCTTCGAAGCAGAGATGTGGCAAAGAAAGTATGAATCTCTGGAAGTAAGAAGAGATGCTCTAGAGAGGGTAAACTCAGAACTCCAGCAGGAACTGGACCGATTAGCTCCTACAGCAGTGAATGAAGTGAGCCGAGAAGTACGTCTCGAACAGATTAACACGCCTGTTGTGAGCCTAAATGAGGAGCAGAAACAGCAGCTGATTGTTTTTGATAAGTCGAAGCTACGAAATGAAATGGACTGGCTTGATGTTATTTATAAGCGTTGTGATGAGTATGGCCTCAAGTTCAATCGTAGAATACTGTTTGCATTTCATACCGCTTTAAAGGTTGCTGAATGGTCACCAATAACAGTACTTGCTGGGGTTAGTGGTACAGGTAAGTCAGAACTCCCAAGGCTTTATTCTCACTTTGGTGGAATTAGTTTCCTGTCTCTACCTGTGCAGCCAAACTGGGATAGCCAAGAATCAATGCTGGGTTACTTTAACTCCATTGACGATCGGTTTGACGCTGAGCCAGCACTGAGGTTTTTACTACAAAGTCAAAAGGAATGTAGTAATGAGTATCCAGGCTTGAAATATGGCGTTAACTTGCTCCTACTTGATGAAATGAACCTTGCACACGTCGAGTTATATTTTGCCGAGTTCTTGAGTAAGTTGGAGCAGCGCCGGGGCAAAAAGCGGGGAGATACTCCTTGTCTTGATATTAAGCTGGGTGCGAAAGACGGAATATACCAGCTACCACTTGAAAGGAATGTTCTTTGGGCCGGTACTATGAATCAGGACGAGACAACCAAATCTCTGTCTGACAAAGTTATTGACCGAGGAATCGCAATTCATTTCCCTAGACCAAAGGAGCTTCATAGTCGACAGACGTTGGATGTTTTGCCAGATCCTGAGCCAATGCTTCATTATAAGGAATGGCGTAATTGGGTAAGTATTTCTAGCCAAGAGGTTCCAGATAAAGAGCTCAAGAAATACAAGTTAATGGTAGAAAAAATAAATAGTTGCCTGTCTTCTGTAGGTCTTGCTCTTGGCCATCGTGTCTGGCAATCAATTGAATTTTATATGGCAAACTACCCAATGGTAAAAAACTTAATTGATACAAATACCGAGGATACAAGCAAGTTAAATAAGTGGCTTAAGATTGCGTTTGAGGATCAACTTGTACAGAAGGTAATGCCGAAACTTAGGGGAGTCGAAACCAGAGGTTACGGAAAAATAAACTGTTTAGATCCTATTAAACAATTGCTGACAGATAATGATTTCTCAATTGTTGAAGATTTTGAACGCGCGTGTCAGTTTGGTCATGGCCAGTTCATGTGGAGTAGTGCGGAGTATTTGAACAATGATGAAGCATTTTCAGAGCTGGAAGAGCTGCCAACCGAAGAGTTAGAAGGCTCTGCTGATGAGTGAGTTAACGTGCTTAGACTGGAGAGAGTTTGAGGATCTTTACTACGCTTTAGATGACCAGAATATCCGCGGAGATGCAGAACAAATTTTGCGCCTTCGGGATTGGTTTAATGGGCTTTGCACGTTTGACCCTCTGACGAGTCTGCCTGAGTCAAGTAACCTGAGTTTGGTGTTGCAAAGCATCGCATCAGATAGTGGGGAAGAGAAAGAGCTATCGCAACTTAACGATCGATTCTCAAAAATCATCCAACAAGTTGACCTAGCAGTTAACGAGATTCTATTTAATCCTAGGGAAAAAATGGTACGAGAGCATAGCTTCGTGCCAGTTCCTAAAGTGAAGCATGTAGACAGTAAAAGTATTCAGTGGTTGAGTCGTCAGCCGGGGCGAAACATGAGGGAGAAAATGGCATCTTCTTCAAAAATCCTGGCTGTCGTGAAAAACACATCTTTAGACACGTCAGAAAACCGGCTGTTTAAACATTTCCTCTTAAGAGTAGAGAGGGTTTTCTTAGCAAGAATAGAGACTCAGAGCTTGGTAGCTGAGCGGCCTCTTTATGAAGAACTGCTGTCGCGTATTCAGTACTGGTTAGCTCAACCAGAAGTAAAAGGTATTGGTTATTGGCGTTCGCTTTCACCAAATAATGTGTTATTGCAAGATAAGCACTATCGAAAAGTTTGGAGCTCCTGGCAAGAGCTGAGGAAACTGGATGAGACCTTGTTATTGGATAATAAAAACAGCGATCAACAGTTATCTACTTATATCTTCTGGAAGATACTTGCCTATTTGTCACAACACAAGGAGGTTAAGTTAGTCGAGCAGCCTACACTATTTCAGTATGATCAACTTGAGATTACGACAGTAGTACTGATAGAAGGTCGTGTGTATCTAACTGGTCAGCCACCACAAAAGCTTATTATTCGATTAGATAACAATTTAGTTAGAGTTCAACTGGGGAAAAAACGCCTACAGCTCAAAATGACGGCTCGGACTATTGATGTTGTAGACCATTCAGGAACGGCATTGGCAAGCTATATGAAAGGTTTCCATAAGGTAGATAGATTAGTGGTGGAAGTAAACCGGTTGCTGGTGGGGCACGAACCAAATAGCTTGCAACAAACTACCTTCAATAAATTTGTTGAGCATGATCCGGTTACTGTCGAAATAGGCTCACTTAACACTAGGGTTAAAATTGCAGGCAAGAAGACTCATGTTGCTCCGTTGCGTTTCTTAAGACAGTTTTGGCAGCATCAGGATGAAAACTACCCCGTAGACTGCAGTTTATCTACAGCGTTGCAGCTAGGCGATTATGTAGAGACTATCACCTGTAAGCATCTATGGAACGATAACAATGACTCAATGCTTAATGTATCAATTGATAGTTATGTACACTCTTTAAAAGATTTGATAGGTACGCATCCACTTACTTATCTTGTTCCGGATTATTTGAATGAGCTCGGAACTGAACAGCTTCGAAGAAGCTTGAATCTTGCTTTTTTAGATGCGAGACCACTACCAATGAGTATCGCATCATTACTCTTATGGCAAAGAGGAAAATCGTTCGAAAAAACAGACATTAGAGACGGTGACCTGTTTTTTATTCTTGATAGTAGTGCTGATAATCTCTACATGATACCGGTGGTCGCAAAAATACAGGACAGTTACAAGAAACGCTTACCAGAGATGAAAGGTGTGATTTGGGAGAGACATCCACCACTCAGAATTTCTGGCTCTTCAAGTATGGAGCTAGTTGAGAAAAGTCTAAATAAAGAACTGTTTTCAGCCGTTGAAGGATTGCTGAGTTTCGATGAAGTTTTTGAAGCAGTCGGTAGGTTGTCAATTGTTTCTAACGATGGAAAGTGGTTGGATTGGCCTAAGTCTCTAAAGGAGAAATTGACCGATATAGCGAAGAGTAATCAACTGATAAAGGGTGAGTTCCTTGCTGAGTCTAGACGTCACGCTGTCAGTTTTGATCGTGTACGAATGCTCTCATTGACTAGGACTGTGAAGAAGCCAAAGTGGCTAGAACCTGGGGCCTGGTTGAACAATTCAGGTTTGTTGGTCGATTGTGAAGATGTTATCCAGAATAATATACGTTTTGTTGATAGCGGTATCCTTTGGCGAGACCACCTTCCACAGCTTTCAACTCGAACAGTTGTCGATGGTATTGAGCGCGATTTCTTTTTTGTAAAAGACGTCCCACCAATTCAACCTGTGAGAGGGAAAGAGGTATCTATCGAGTTGGATGAGAAGTTTGTTCTTTCTTCGGGGCAAAACTATTACGAACTTCCTCTGTTCTTAGGTACGAGTAAGGAAAGAACTAAACATTCGATTCGCTTGGAATCTCAGGCTTTTCCACTAACTAAGAATACAGAATGTTTATTGGAACTCTCATATACTTATGGAGCGGATCAACCGTATAAACTCATATTTATACCGAATGAGCGGAAGAACGCTGAGTTTCGTAGAGTTGAAGCTAGGTGGACCACGTCTGGTAAGAAAGCCGAAGTATCTAGCCCTACCTATCCTCGAATATATGCATGGGAAGACTTTAAAAACTATTCTGATGGTGTGAAAAGGGAGCCTCAGGATTTACTAGACTGGTTGGAACGTGAATTTGAAAAAATTGTAGCAATTAGGGATTTTGTGTTTTCTGGTGATAATGGGAAAAGAATAACTATTAATACGCGAGGCTCCGAGTGGTTTACAGATAGAAATGGAAGCCGTTGTTGCAAGTTTCAGCACCCAAGGTACGGAGAAATCTTCATTCATCAAAGCAACTACGAAGACTTTGACTCATGCCGGTACGAGATATCACTCGATATAGTCCGAAGCAATAAAGGTAACTGGCAAGCACGCTCGATTACAGAGGCAGGTTTGTTGCCGAAAGAGTCGAAATATGTATTCAGTAATAGTTATCGTTTCCCAATGTTGACTGTTTGGAACAATGGCAACAACTTATCGGACGAATCAGTACCACAGAAATTTAAGGATCTAGCACAGCAGGCGGTCGAGGCTGCGACACAGTTGTTATTTAGTCGGTTGCATAGAGAGGATTTACCTTTCGAAATAGAAAGAGAGCTGCAGCAATTTTTGTGTTATCTGCATGTAGATATGCCGATCGAAATGGTGAATAGGCTCCTTACTGAAATTGACAAAGGGGATATGCTTGGGAGTTTGCCTTACCAATTACCTTATGCGTTGGGTGATGTTCACGCTGATTGGCAGAAATCTCTAATGAAAACTCTGTTGAAATTGGTAAGCAATAGAGGTTTGAAAGCTTCAAAAGCCTTAGATATTCTATCTATCGCTGCATGGAGAGAACCAAAGTTTATCTTCGGTTTTGAACAGAAGCAGGTAGAGCGCATATTGGATTCGCTAGTAAATGCATTGCAGTTTGATAACGATGATTTGAAGAGTGGTGACAAAGCTAAGCCACTTCGCTGGAACTCACTTCTCAGAAAACTAGAACTTTTACTTGCGTTAATACGTTTGAGAGACAGTGATGAGCCAGAGGTCAGTAAAATATTCTCACTAGAAAGTAAAACCATCAATGCAGTGACTAAAATAGTAGAAGAGATCAATACTAATCACGGAGCTAAATTAAACAAGCAGTTAGCACAGGCTCGTGCTGTTAAATCACGTGTAAAGTTTGAGCTGAATAAACCTGACACCATGAAAAACACACCTGATATCTTGTATGCTCTCCGGCTTTATTTAACAGGGGATACAGGTGCAAACCTCATCACGATATCTGGAGTTGTTGATGATGCTTAGCTGCTGGGCCACTGGTGGAGTAAGCGTGATTGGTCCATTACACATCAGAGAAAATATCCCTAATCAAGATTATTGGTTGGGAAAAGAGTACAGCTGGGGCTCGGTCTTAGTTGTTTCTGACGGATTAGGTAGCAAGCCTTATGCGGATGTAGGTTCTAAGGCCGCTTGCGAGTCGGTTGTTGAAATAGCTGAAAAATGGGATTTCGATAAGGATTTTGATCAAGACAGATTTACTAGCCGCATTCATTCTGAGTGGTTGAGACGCATATCACCGCTAAGAGCAGAGGATTGCAGCGCTACTTGTTTGTTTGCTATTCAGGTGGGTTGCAGTTGCTTTCTAGGGAAGTTAGGTGATGGTTTGATTTGCCTAGGAAGTCGCTCAGATCAAGCTTATCTAGAAGTAAACCATGATAATAGCCAAGGATTTTCAAATCTTACCTTATCACTATACTCGTGGCACTATTCCTCAGACTGGCAGGTTTCAATTCATGATTCATCGTTATATGACTTTGTCTTTATGTGTACCGATGGCATTGCTGACGATTTGCTACAAGAAAATATCAAAGATTTTGCATGTGGTGTTGTCGAAAATTACGAGTCAAAAGTATCCGGCGGAGAAGCTTTGAACGCTCCAGAATGGCTAATTAACTGGCCAGTAAAAGGACACTCAGATGACAAGACGTTTGCGTTGATGGTAAGGAAGGTTCTCAAAAAGTGAGCTTGTAATAAGCAATTTCGTAAGCTTACGATCTTCCCACCTTACTTTTAGGCGGGAGTGCGTGTTTCGGAGCATTCCGAACAGACATTTCGGTATGACCCGAACACCTATTTCGGCTTAATCCGAACGCACATTCCGCGATTATCCGAACACTTTTAAGCAAACTCCGAAATCAGCGTTCGGAATAGCGAAAACCGCGTTCGGAATGCCCGAAATCCCTCCTTTTTCTCTTTTAAATCAAATAGCTCGCTATTCTTTACT
>JBCAXU010000036.1:0-29673 GCA_038533895.1 Pseudomonadota bacterium
CGATCTCGAACAAGGATTCAAATGCTTCACCACGCTTATGCAACTTGAGCTTTTGGTCATACTCAATGTTGCCTGGTGCAAGCTCTCGGTACATTGTGAAGTCTTTCGTTGCTTGTGCGGCCGCTATGCTGAAGCGATCGACTAAATCCGCCCGTACCGCTTCTCCCTTAAACAATAAGGTGAAGTCGATGTGGGCAATGCGATCCCTGGTTGCTTGTGGCAACTGCGCTATCTGCGAAAGCCTATCTGGCTTCGCCACTCGCGCCTTCTTTAGCGAGTGAACTCGCTGGTACCGTTTGTTTCAGACCATCATTTGTCATGCGTCTTGTTTATCCAATTCAACCAGATTCTTAAAACTCTGTTTATAAAGTACGGTCAGACATCGCGTAATAACATTGAATAGTGTCACTCAATGCTACTCTTTATTCGCAATGACTTAGCAATCTCTACCGGTTGAAGCTGGACAGATGGACATAAAACACTTAATAGGCTTCAACCTAATTAATTTTATTAGGTGTCATCCTATCACAAATTATTTTGTAGGGAAGGCTAAGCGGCAACTTTTTGATCTGGATTGCAATTGCCGCTCAGTTATGGGCGTGAAGGCCTTGTTTCGTGTCATTGATGATAGCCGCTATCAATGCGCTACCCGAACCAGTGGCACCACGATGTTACTGCTTTGAGACTTCCCTTTCTCCGAGTCTGTGGACATCAGGGCTCGTTGCTCACTTTCCCGAATGCGCCTAGCAACTTCTGCCTGGGCTGGTAGCAATGGCAGCATCCCTTCAGCAATCGCGTCTGGAGCAGACTCTTGGCCACAGGACATCAAGTGCTTCCATGGATCTTTAATAAAGCGCTCAAACGTGATGCCAAATTCAATGATGCGGGCAGAGACGAAGATTTCGCCCCAGTATTCAATGTAGGTGTCTTGGTACATGGAAAGATTCCTCTTGTTGGTTATATACCCTGCCTACTTGCAGCCGCAGCGGTGTTACCTGTATTCGCTCACCCCAATCACATAGAAGATCTATGCTCATGGGCATTCGCTCACTTGCCGCCTAGCTGCAACACCAAGTAGTTTGGGTATAACGTAAGTTCACTTTCCATTTTCCAGAGGTTTTCAAATATGCAAGGCTTACCTTGTAGAGAGCTACAAAGCTTTAAATCGATTACGGGCATCTTTGTAGTCATAGTGGGCATGTTCTGAGCCACGATGATACAAATCATCCAGGTAAGTTTGTTCCTGCGGCAACTCGTCTTCGCTGATTTCGCGCCACCAATGTTTGTTGGCACCTTTAACACCGTCATGCCAACGGTAACCACGCTCTTTTAAATAGTCCTTTACGTCAAACGGCGCACCAAACGCACGAACTAACACAGTTCGCCTGTCTGCTTCAGACAACAAGTTTGCAACGGACTCGGGCAACAAATGGAACAACCAGGCCATCGCCAAACAATCGGTTGCGGCTCGGTGTCCTTCATAAAACCAAGCTAAGCGAAGCAGCAGGTACTCAAGCTTTCTACTTTCAAAGCCCAGTGCTTTCCAATCTATGCCACTGGCTGAACAGGCCCAAGATAGATGGCCTAATGCAGCAAACCGCTTTTCAAAGAAAGGACGATCAAACTGTGCATTGTGTGCAACCACCAGCGGATCATCGGATAACCAACTCGCTACCAGTGAATCATCAATGTGCTGGCCTTGCACCATCTCATCAGTGATACCGGTTAACTCGGTAATCAGCTCGGGGATTGGCTTGCCGGGATCTTCATACAAGCTGATCACATCAACAATCGACACAATCTGCTTAGCAGAGGGGCTGTAAAGCACCTTAACCATACCAAGCTCAATAATGGACTCATCATCGGCAGACAGTCCGGTTGTCTCTGTATCGAGCAGCACCATCGGTTGTTCATCACCGACCAAAGGAGAGAATTCAAGTGGCCAGGACTGCGGCTCACGCGTTAATGGAATACGCTCCAGCAATCTAAAATCTTCTGGTCTTTCTAGGATATCCGCGAGGCGCTCTAGCGGAAATGGCGCTGGGGCTCTTGTCATTGATGGTTCCTCTTCAATTCTATTGTTCGCTTTAGGTGATTTCACTGTGCCACAGGTTTTTCTAAATGCACCTTGGATACCTCAGCGTTTTTTTAATCTTTCTACTGGGTGAACCCATGTATGAAGGCTTTGGCTAAGCCTTTCAGAAAGCCTTAGCTAAACCCTTTAGGTAACCCTTACCGATACCCTTTACGTATGGCTTAGCCAACCCCTTTTCAAACGGTTGCAAAAGGCTTGAACTGAGTTCGACTGAGCATTTTAATGGTGCTCCTGACTTCGCTTTAAGCTAGTAAATTCAATACGAAGCAGAATTTTACTAACTGTTTTTAAACCCTTTGCAAAGGGTTCAACAAGCCTTGTCTGACGGTTACTTGACCCATGCGTTAACCAGTAGCAGTAACAGGATCAGTAACAGAAACAAGAGCAGTAGGCAGAAGCAGTATTATCCAAGCCTTGCAGGCTTTGACGAGGGCGAGCGATCCCCACATCAAGCTTATCAACACAAAAAAGAAATCACCTACAACACAGCGTCTTACTCGAACAACTACAGTTTTACCTACAATTTTACTTGTAGAAATCAGCATAGCAGACCGTTCTTAGCGATATGGCCTCACCTCTTTTTTACGTCGCGTTGAGGCTCCAAGTGATATTCCCAACAGGGTAGCCACTGCGCATGGCTTTCGCTCAAGTTTTCGTGATTGGTGCAGCAAGCATGGTTACTCTCGAGATCTTGCTGAAAGAGCACTCGCTCACTCAATTCAGAGTAAAGCTGAGGCCGCTTACCACAGGACTGATTTACTGGAACAACATCGCCCGATGATGCAGGCATGGGCTGATTTCGTAACACGATCAGGTGGTTGAATCGCCACAAGGTAGGGATTGAATACTATTCCAACGGAGGTTCACGATGGTACCTCTTTTTTCTGAAGGATTAACTGGACTATATCTGCTTGCAACTGTTTGCCGGAAATCTGCTGTCCCTCTCTTGATATTCCTAATAATAATTAGGCCATAAGCATATGATACATGAATATTTTTCATATCAAGTAACCGATAAATTTCACACCCCCCCACCCAGGATAGAGATTGCCATTACTGTGAGGCCGATCTATACTTCAACCATCCCCCCGGGGGGGATGTAAACTTAAGCCGAGAGATTTCCTGATGCTCAATATTCTTTCTAATCGTATTTACCGCCACCTGTTTATGGCACAGGTTATCGCCCTTATCGGCACCGGTCTGGCGACCGTTGCGCTGGGGCTGTTAGCCTACGAGCTTGCAGGAGACAGGGCTGGTGCTGTCTTGGGTACCGCGCTGGCTATCAAAATGAGCGCCTACATTCTGGTTGCGCCCGTAGCTGCGGCCTTCGCCGACAAATTCCCGCGTCGCAGTATGCTGGTGACGCTGGATCTGGTTCGCGCCCTCGTGGCTATAGCGCTGCCATTTGTCACCCAGATCTGGGAAATCTATATCCTGATCTTCATTCTTCAGTCTGCCTCGGCGGCATTTACGCCAACCTTTCAGGCGACAATCCCGGAAATTCTTCCTGATGAACGCGAATATACCCGGGCGCTGTCTCTGTCACGGCTGGCCTACGATTTGGAAAGTGTTATCAGCCCCATGCTGGCGGCTGCGCTGCTGGCGGTCATGAGCTTCCATAACCTGTTTGCTGGGACGGCTGTGGGGTTTATCGCATCGGCTTTACTGGTTGTTTCTGTCAGATTGCCAAAGATGAAAGCGCTAACGGTAAAACGCAGCATCTATGACAAAACAACGCGAGGCATGCGTATTTTTCTGAAAACACCGAGACTACGCGGCCTGCTGGCTCTCAACATGGCCGTAGCAGCGGCGAGTGCGATGGTTATCGTCAATACTGTTGTTCTGGTTCAGGCTAACTTTGGTTTCTCACAACGGTCTACCGCCATTGCGCTGGCATGCTTCGGTATCGGATCCATGCTATCGGCTCTGATTCTACCCAGACTCCTCGACAAAATGAGTGACCGCATGCCGATGCTTGTAGGTACGTCGCTTTTAGTCATTGGCCTGGGATTGGGCATTCTCCTAAAAAATTATGTCACCTTGTTAGTGCTGTGGGCGCTGCTGGGGGTGGGTTATTCGCTTTCTCAGACGCCAAGTGGGCGCCTGCTGCGGCGCTCGTCAAAAGCTGAAGACAGACCGGCGCTGTTCGCCGCTCAGTTTGCGCTGTCACATTCATGCTGGCTGGTGACTTATCCGCTGGCAGGGTGGGTAGGCGCTACATGGGGAACTCAGGCTTCATTCATCGCTCTGACCATTGTGGCGGGGCTGTCGCTGGTTACTGCCGTACTCATCTGGCGGCCTGAGCATGAAATTTACATCCAGGTTCACAGCCACACAGCCCCAGATACAAACAATGAATCGACCCATGAGCATGATTTCGTGATTGATGATGAACACCCGTCATGGCCGAAGAAAGAGAAGTAATTTACCCATAATATGCAGCGTATAAGGAGAGGATAAGCCGATAAAAAGTGTGACCATAGCGTTGATACATATTATCTTATCCCCTCCACCCAGAGAGGACAGCCCCATGACCGTACACGCATCACACCCTGACATTATTAAAAGACTTAAGCGTGCCGCAGGGCACCTGAAAAGTACCATCCAGATGCTTGAAGATGAAAAAGCGTGTCTGGATATAGCCCAGCAGTTACAGGCTGTGGAAAAAGCTATAACGAATGCGAAGCGTACTTTAATTCACGACCACTTAGGTCACTGCCTGGAGGAGGCCCTTCATGCTGAACACTCCGAGTCTGATAGTTCGCTTAGCGAATTTAAAGAGATAACCAAGTATCTTTAAAGCTGGTGAAACATGACTGGTTTTTCACAGCAAGGTGTGGTTAATGCCTGTGTTGCTACATATGCCCCATCAGGGGGCTTTTTTATCTGACTCAGCAGCAATTAACCAGTACCTACCTGAAAGGATTTATTATATGAAAATAAAAAACTCCCTTTTTCTATATTAATCTTATTCCTGCCAGCCATTTCCGTCGAAAAATCGGAAATGAAAATGTCAAAAATGCACTCGTCAGCATAGTCACAGGAATATAAGGCGGACATGAATGACCTGCACGACAAAGTGATGTCTGCTGTTAATGAGTCCGATCCCGACAAGGCCTTTACAAGGAGTATGATAGGGAAGCTGTGATCAAGTCTGCCGCATGAGATAATGTCCGCTGCACACGATTGGGGACATAGAGATGGATCAGCAACTTACATTCGCGGACAGCGAGTTCAGCAACAAGCGCCGCCAGACCCGTAAAGAGAAGTTCCTTGGCCGGATGGACAAGCTGATCCCCTGGACGCGTCTCGAAAACGTCATCGAACCTCATTATCCCAAGCCCGGTAACGGCCGCCGTCCTTATCCGTTGTCTACTATGCTGCGGATTCAATGCATGCAACAGTGGTACAGCCTGAGTGATGAGGCGATGGAAGATGCGCTGTATGAGATTGCCTCCATGCGCCTGTTTGCCGGTCTGTCACTGGATAAGGCCATCCCCGATCATTCAACGATTCTGAAGTTCCGCCACCTGCTGGAACAACATGGCCTGGCACGCCAGATCTTCGACGAGGTCAATCAGTGGCTGTCCGAGGCTGGTGTGCTGATCAAGGAAGGTTCCCTGATCGATGCCACCATCATCGAGGCCCCCAGTTCAACTAAGAACCGCAGTGGCGAGCGCGATCCTGAGATGCACCAGACGAAGAAGGCACTTCGGGCTGAAAGCCCATATCGGCGTGGATGCCTGCACCGGTATCACGCACAGCTTCACCACTACGGCAGCCAATGAGCATGACCTAAACCAGGCAGAGCACCTGCTTCATGGTGATGAAGCGTTCATCTTTGCCGATGCGGGTTACCGAGGCGCCGAAAAGCGGGTAGAGCTTAAAGATGTCAGTGCAGACTGGCACATCGCCGAACAACCCGGGCAGCTGAAGACTCTGAAAAAGCATCCTCGCATCAATAAGGTCAGAATCCCCGCACCGAGTATCTGAAGGCCAGCCTGCGTGCCAAGGTTGAGCATCCGTTCCGGATCATCAAGTGCCAGTTCGGCTTTGTAAAAGCCCGTTACCGTGGTCTGAAGAAAAATGACGGCAAACTGGCGATGCTGTTCGCGCTGTCAAACCTCGTGCGCGTGGATCAGATGTTGCGAGCACAGGGTTAATCAGTCTGAAGTGCCTGAAAAGGCGCTGTCCGAAGGAAAACGCAGGATAATGACGTCTAAATGGGGCCCCAATTGCTACGGGTTCTGGTTGGGCAGAAGTGGAGGCTTAATTACAGGTTCCTTAGTCGATATAAAAATAAGTCAGGCTATTATCAGGGATAAAATAATATAAAAAAGTTAAAAACGGTAACTCCATAGTAGAGTTACCGTTTTAATAAAACTATTCTTTTGGTGGGAACCCAGCTTCACGTAAAGCCTCAGAAATCTGCTCTAAAGATATTGATGTTTGCACATCTACCTTACGTATTGGTGGGTTGGTTACGATTTTAGCCTCTGGATCCATATTCTGAATAACTTTAGTCACTGTTCGAGCGCAGCCACCGCATGTCATATTTTCTATATGTAATTGCATTTGTATATCCTATTTAGTTGTGGTGACCTTTAGGATAGAGTTTGCCACTGTTGTAAGGTCAAGCCCTATCGCCAAAGATTTTCGTGCTTATCCTCTTTGACTAAACGTTTCACCAGAGGTATCAACTTTTCGCCTTGAGGAAAAACTTCGCACAACCACATAAAACACAGGAGTAAGCAGTAAGCCAAAGAAGGTTACTCCAAGCATTCCCGAGAATACGGCAATACCCATAGCATGCCGCATTTCGGCACCAGCCCCACTAGCTAATAGCAAAGGTATAGCACCCGCAATAAACGCCAGAGATGTCATAAGAATCGGACGTAAACGCAAGCGAGCAGACTCAAGCACGGCCGCCAATGGTGATAGTCCTTCACTCTCCTTGGTTCGGGCAAACTCCACGATTAAGATTGCATTTTTCGCGGCCAGCCCCACCAAAACAACAAAACCAATCTGAGTAAAGATATTGTTATCACCATTAGAAATCCAGACTCCCCCAATTGCAGAAAATAGCGCCATCGGCGCAATCAGCAATACAGCAAATGGCAAAGACCAACTGTTATATTGTGCCGCCAAGATAAGGAAAGCAAAGAAAACAGCTAGAGGGAAGATATACAGTGCTGAATTACCCGCCAATTTTTCCTGATAAGTAAGGTCAGTCCATTCATATGCCATCCCTTCAGGTAAACTTTCCTTAACTATTTTCTCAATAGCATCAGTTGCCTGTCCCGAAGAATAACCTGGTGCTGTACCACCTGTAATATCTGCAGATGGGTACCCGTTATATCGCATCACACGGTCAGGTCCAGAAGTTCGCTTAATATTTATCAGAGCTGATAAAGGAATCATGTCACCTGCTGAGTTTCGCACCTTAAGCAACCCGATATCTTCTGCTTGCATACGGAATGGCGCATCGGCTTGGGTAATGACTCGATACGTCCGACCAAACCTATTAAAATCATTTACATAAAGCGATCCAAGATTCACCTGTAAAGTATCAAATATATCTGTTAGCGCAACCCCCTGAGATTTTGCTTTCACACGATCAATATCTACCTGAATCTGAGGCGAGTTAGTTTCAAAACTGGCCATCATCCCTGCCAACTCTGGAGTTTGCATAGCTTTAGCCATGATGACGTCCTGCACACGAGCAAGCTCTTCAAAACCTAATCCGGCCCGGTCTTCAATTTGAAGTTTAAATCCTCCCATACTCCCTAAACCAGGAACAGGTGGTGGGGGGAATATACCCACGAAACCATCAGGAATTTGACTAAATTTCCCCATCAGACTACCAGCAATAGCCTGAGCAGATAATGATGGATTTCGACGTTCTTTAAAAGGTTTCAACATAGTAAACATTAATGCTGAATTTGGCATGTTAGGGCCGTTTACCGATAAGCCAGGGAATGCAATCACACTTTCAACTCCAGGCTGAGATAAAGCAATCCTGGACATTTCCTTAACTACAGCTTCGGTTCGGTCGAGTGAAGCGCCGGAAGGAAGCTGAGCAATGCCAACAAGGTAATATTTATCCTGAGCAGGCACAAAACCACCAGGAACCTGTTTGAAGCCCAGGAAGGTCAGTGCCAGAAAACCAGCATACAGAATGAGTACAATTGTACTTCCGCGAACGATACGTCGAATCGTCCCAACATAGGAATTCGACAGGCTATCAAAGAAACGGTTAAAACGACGGAAAAAAGATCCGAAAAAACGATCCATTACACGAGTCAACAAATCTTGCTTCTCTATACCTTGATGTGGTTTCAGTAGTACGGAAGCTAATGCCGGAGACAATGTTAAGGAGTTGATAGCCGATAAAATCGTTGAGATAGCAATCGTCAATGCAAATTGACGATAGAATTCGCCCTGAAGCCCCGAGAGGAATGCTGATGGAATAAACACAGCTGCCAGTACTGAGGTAATAGCCAGAATTGGCCCCGTTACCTCGTCCATTGCTTTTCTTGCGGCGTCTTTTGGTGAGAGTCCTTTTGCAATATGGCGCTCAACGTTCTCAACCACAACGATTGCATCATCAACAACAATACCAATTGAAAGAACCAGACCAAATAAAGATAGCGTATTGAGTGAGAACCCAAATACATCCATTAATGCAAACGTACCCACTAATGAAATAGGCACTGCGATCAATGGGATGATTGATGCTCTCCATGTTTGCAAAAATAGCATCACGACCAGCACAACTAATATTGTGGCCTCTAATAAAGTCGTCGTGACAGATTTCAGGGAAGCACTAACAAACACGGTCGGATCATAAGCGATACTGTACTGAATACCTTCCGGAAACCTTACTTTCAGGCGTTCCATTGTTGACCTTACCGATGCAGACACCTCAAGTGCATTGGCGCCCGGGGTCATAACAATCTGCATACCCACTGCATTTTTATTATTTAGTAAACTCCTCATGGAGTAGTTATCTGAACCGAGTTCAAGACGAGCCACATCACGCAAGCGCGTAATTTGTCCGTCATCTCCGGTTTTAATAACTATATCGCCGAACTGTTCCTCAGTAGTTAGGCGCCCTAAGGCATTCACAGTGACCTGGAATGATGACGATGCATTAGGTTGCTGTCCGACAGAGCCAGCCGCTACCTGAACGTTTTGTTCTTTAATCGCAGCAGTGACATCACTTGATGTTAACCCTCTGGAAGCCACTTTATTAGGATCTAACCATACTCGCATGGCATATTCCCCTTCACCTCCCAGCGCTATGCTTGCGACACCTGGTAAGCGTGAAAGCTCATCACGTACGTTTAACATTGCATAGTTAGAAACATAAAGTGGATCATAACGCTCATCAGGAGAGAACAAATGCACCACCATAAGAATATCCGGCGAGGTTTTTTCAGTCACAACCCCTATTTGCTGGACTTCCGTTGGTAGCCGAGGCAAAGCCCGTGATACCCGATTCTGAACCTGAATTTGCGCAATATCGGGGTCAGTTCCCTGTCTGAAAGAGATGGTTAAAATCATTCGGCCGTCAGAAGCAGTTTGAGAACTCATGTAAAGCATGCCTTCAACCCCATTGATGGCTTGCTCAAGCGGGGCGGCAACAGTATCTGCTATTACATTGGGGTTTGCTCCGGGGTAGCTTGCCGTTACCTGAACGGTTGGCGGTGTTACGGACGGATATTCACTGAGAGGAAGTTGAAAAAACGCTAAAGAACCCGCTATCAGCATAAAAACTGATAAGACAATTGCAAATATGGGGCGCTGGATGAAGAAATGAGGAAATTTCATTTACTACCTCCCTCATTTTTGCCATTCGATTTTTTAGATGCACCTTCAGGCTGCCTCTCAGGTACGCTCAACAGCGTTTGCATCGATACGATGTCTGGCGTAACGGCCATCCCCGGTCGTACGAGCCCTTTTATGATAATTTTTTCCCCGGCCTTCAGACCGTCGCTGATAACACGTAATCCATCGACCATTGGCCCCAACACTATCGGGCGATACTGCGCCTTATTATTGGCATCAACAACAAGGACATACTTATTGCCCTGATCTGTGCCTACGGCTTGATCGTTTACCAAAATTACTTTTTGCTCACTACCAGTGCCTAACTGAACTCTGGCAAATGCTCCAGGAGTAAGAAGACCATCAGCATTCGGGATAATAGCCCGGACACGAACAGTGCCGGTATTACGATCAATTTGGTTGCCAACAAAATCAAGCGCCCCCCCGTGCGGATACCCCTTCTCATTTGCCAGACCTATATGTACGGGTAATTTTTCGTTGCTACGTCCGACAACATCAGGCCGAGCCTTACTGACAGTATTGAGATATGTCGCTTCATCAATATCAAAATAAACATATAAAGGGTCGGACGAAACGATTGTTGTCAATAGAGTCGCGGCCCCCCCCTGGCTGCTGCTAACCAAGTTACCTTCAGTTACTAAAATCCGATCGATACGGCCATCAATTGGCGCAGTCACACGCGAGTATGACAAATCCAGCTTTGCTGCTTCGACTGCAGCCTTCGATACCTGAACCTGTGCAACGCGGGCATTTTTCTCAGAAGATGCATCATCATAGTCTTTACGCGAAACAGCACCTCCGTTTACCAGACGGCTAATACGCTCGTAATTGCGGCTTGCCTGGAACGCCTGAGCTTCTGCCTGTCGTAATTGCGCTTGTGCACTATCAAGCACAACCTGGTAGGGCCGCGGATCGATTTGAAATAACATCTGTCCTTTCTGAACCAGACTTCCCTCCGGCACCGTAACAGATTCGATTGCCCCTCCTACCCTGGGGCGTAGCTCCACTGTTTTAATAGCCGCTAAAGAACCGGTAAATTCAGCAGAAGGTATAATATTCCGTGATACGGCAACAGCCACGGGTACCTGTGGACCTGCAGGCGCATTTGCAGTTTTTTTTTGCGTTTCGCTTGCATCATCATTTGCAAGTACCACTTCTGTATTGGCTGTCACTGCAACTGCCATCAGCAATATCCCAACTTTCATTTTCATCATAACGATCCTTTCATTCACCAAAACTCTTCGGCCAGTCCGAAGTTGGCGTCTGTAGTAATTTCTTACAGGCTAAAGCTTGTAGTAACTGGAAGGTCAAGGGGGAGGATGATAAAAACTTAGAAAGATCGCACTGATAAAATTGATTAAATCGGCTATTGAGGTGAATTCGTACAAAAAATTGAAAATTGTTTAAAACATAATGTTATTCATAGAAAAAATCAGGCCACTGAAATGGCCTGATGTAAAGGATGCTAATAGCTAGTACTTACCTCAAGCATCAATCGTGATATCACCGGCAGGAATGCACTGACATGTCAAACATGCCCCCTCATCAGAGGGCTCCACACCATTCAGATGCTGTACGTTCCCTGCAATCACCCTAGTTGAACAGCTTTCACATTGTCCAACACGACAACCACTAGGCATTTGAATCCCAAGCTTTTCCCCAAAATTAAGTAGAGTACCTTTATCCGTGGTCCAAATCTCTGTTCTTCCTGATTTTGCAAAAATGACTTTATGACGTAATGAGGGATCATTATTTATTTTTGCTGGAGAACGAAATATCTCGTAGAAAATAGCAAATGCAGGTACACCTCTCTCCTGAAGCCCTCGCGATATCGCATCCATCATAGGCTGCGGACCACACATGTAATAACGAGCATTATTCTCAATAAGATATGCCTCGACATCTCCCGCACCAACGTAACCAGCTCTATCATAATCCAATCCTGGAATATCACAGTCGAGGGGCTGATTGTAGATATTAATTACTTTAAGCCTGTCAATAGACGCATTTAGCTCCGCAATTCTTTTCTTAAACGCATGTAGCCTACTATTTTGATTAGCATAGAAAAGCCAGATCTCCGGACCTTCCGCTTGGGGGTTAATAGACTCCAGATAGGAAATGAATGGAGTAATTCCAATACCGCCAGCAAAGATTACGACAGGCTGGACGGCATTGAGCGGGACAATGAAATTCCCCCCAGGAGGGGTAAGTTCAACATCCTTGCCTATCTGCAAATGCGTGTTTATGTAGGATGACATTATTCCTTCAACATACTCACCTTTCTCATCAGTCGCTTTCTGATGACGGACAGAAATGGAATAGGTTTTACGGTCATGAACAAACGCAGGGCCTGTCAGCGAATACGCCCGGGTAACGATCTCTTCAGAATCGCTCATCGGACAACAGCTAACAGTGATATGCTGGCCCGGTTCATAATCAGGTAAGTAGCCTTCACTGTTCGATTGGAAGGTAATTGTCGTAACATTATCTGCTTCTTTTTTCAGTTCAATGACTTTGAATGTTTTACGACCTTCCCAGGGGCGCCTTATCAGCTCAAAATCATTCAAGCGGCGAATGCGGCAGCGGAATGAACGCAAAGGTAAAGCACCGCTGACTGGATCATAGCTATCACCGCTGATTAAACTATTGTAATTGCTACTGTACTCACCTTTAACCGGGTATGAAGGTTTGCCAAAATCAGGACAAGCCTGCCACCACCCAAACTCAGCAATTACAGTTTCATGAGAGAGTTTGGCTTCCACTTTTGCTCTAAATCGAGCAAGACCTGCTCTCGTTTCAATTTCTACCCAATCCCCCGTCTTGATACCTTCTTCGTCAGCCAGAGTTGCCGAAATGTCTACCGTTGGATAAGGTGCTTTTTTTCGTAGGCTAGTCAGGCTTCGATGTTGGCTATGACAGAAGAATCCGCTTTTAACGGATGTCAGCATTAATGGATAATCAGGATCGTTGCGCTGGTATTCTTGCGGCTGTACATACTCAGGTAAAGGATTGTAACCATAGTGATGAAGGATCTCAGAGTAAAACTCTGCACGTTTTGTTTCTGTATTGAAACCTGCCAGATATCCACTATTTGGGTCTCTGAAAGCATATTTTCTGACTTTATGCTCAAGCGGGATATCGTAACCTTCTGGCTTATTTCTGAGCATCTCAACAGTCAAACCTAATGGTTCTAGTTGATAATTCCAGGCTGCCTCAATATTGCCGTCGAAGAACGCTTCATTCATTCCTAACCGGCATGCAAGATCGAAAACAATCTCAAGGTCGGAACGGCTTTCACCGCGCGGAGAGACCATTTTTTTTCTCAACTGAATGTGGTCCTGAGCAGCAGCACTACTTTCAAACCCGGTTCTTAGGCCTTCGCGCTCCCAGGCAGTGTTAACTGGCAGAAGGATATCAGCATACTTTGATGTAGGCGTTTCAAACAAATCTACATGGGCATAAAACTCAAGCGCCTCAAGCGCCTGTTGTCCGAGAGAAGTATCACTTTGTGAAAGTAATATGTTGGCACCAAAGCCAATTAACCCGCGAATTTTATAGGGTGTACCTTCTAATACTGAATGCCAGATATCCTGAGAATGAACCCAACCTTGTGAAGGCGGCCCGATAGGCCTTTCTTCAAGGCCTAATGCTTTATCCCATTGTGATTTAGGCATCAATGTCGGTGAATTAACCACATTTACCGGGTGGCTGGCATAGATTCGATTACATCCTTCCTGATCGAAACAACCGGTTAAAGCATACAGTGTCGCAATCGCACGTTCTGTTTGGGTGGCATTAGTGTGTTGAGCCACTCCAGACCAACTGTGGTAGGCGATTTTCTTGGCCCCGGCAATCAAACTCGCAGCGGCTTCAATTGACGCAACAGATACCCCGGTGATACGGCTTACGTTTTCTGGGTCATAATTAGCCAACATATCTTTAAAAGATGAAAACGCCGTTTGGCAGGAAATTTTTGCACCATCAGCTATTGCGACTTCAACATTGCCCTCAAGTGCAGCTGTAGGCATCAGCGTTTCTTCAGTTCGAGTCTCGGAATCGATAAATGTGACTTGCTGGTTGTGTTCGTCCCAAACTGTATAGCGATTACTGATGGCAAGTGGGTTAATATCTTTTTCCCGAAGAAAATAACCATTATCATTTCGAACCAACAAAGGACCATTAGTCCAGTTTCGAACAAACTCATGATTAAACAGGTTTCGTTCTACCAGGAGATGGCTTAACCCCAAAGCTAATGCACCGTCAGTTCCAGGATTGACATCAAGCCAGGCATTTGCTTCTTTCGCTAAGGGTGTCGGGCGAGGATCCACGACAATCAGTTTTGCGCCGTTATTTCGACCAGTACCAATCGCACTAGCCTGGGCAAGCCAAGTATTCGCGGGGTTATGCCCCCAAAGAAGAATAAGATCGGCATGGGAATAATCAGCAACAGGAATGCCGCAGCCAAAGGTCCATCGATGTGCAACGTCTTTATGCCAGTTACATATCTCAGTTCCATAGCTGGTATTTGGGCTGCCATAGATACGAACAAATCGCTCTAACCATTCAATTGCATCACTGAGGGGGGTACCGCTTGGGCTCGTAAAGCCGAAAGCGACAGATTCAGCTCCATCCTCTCGTTTAAATTTTTCCAGTTGTCCGGCTATCGTTGACATAGCCTCTTCCCAACTTATACGTTGCCAGCCCGGATCCTCTGCACCTTTAGGATGAGTTCTCTTCATCGGGTACAGAATTCTATTTGCGCTGTCCACCAGCTCAGGTGCCGCTTTCCCCTTCATACACATGGCCTTACCATTAGGGTGTTCAGGGTTAGCCCGTACCTTGATCAGGTGGTCATTTGCTACTTCACTCAGCGTCCCACACCGCGAACGGCAAAGTGTGCAATATCCGGGAATAATATCTGACATTGGAAACCTCACTACTAAAAACAGTTAATATTCTTTAAAAACCACATTGATTTCTTTTTACCCAAGAGTTACTAACCCAATTAATGTCATCTTGTTTTGTAGGCGTAATTTCAGTTGAAATTACTGTCATCTATGGATTGCGGCTAAGAAATTTCAGGACCAGAGTCTGATTTTTGTAAACCGTTAACATCTGCAAGATACAGTGCACTCAAAATAGGGCATTCAGGCTTATCATCCCCTGCACAGCAATCAGAAAGCGTTGTAAGTATTGATGCCATACGCTGAAATTCTTGAATTTTTCGCGTCAACTCGTTGATGTGTGACTCGACTAATTTTTTTACATCAGCACTCTGGCGCGAATGGTTCCCCCACAGACAGAGAAGTTCCCCTGTTTGTGCCAGAGAGAAACCTAATTCCCGACATCGGCGTATAAAATGTAATTTGTACACATCAATATCGCGGAACATCCGATACCCGGCTGCAGTTCTGGCTACTTCCGGTATTAATCCCGCCTCTTCATAATAGCGGATCATTTTTGCGGAAACTCCGGATAACCGGGCAGCATCACCAATGTTCATCCTTACCTCCCAAAATGTATTCTGTTGATACCAGATCCAGTTTCAAATGACGTCGTTTCCGGCGCTCTTACCTTGCATACGTAGTGATACGGTTACCGTCTGGCTCATCAATATTGAGTCGATATCCAGCCTAAACCTTCCTGTGGCGGTAAGGTCAAGAAAAAAGATCATCAAGATAAGCTGTATAAGAAACCAGATGTGACGAAAATACTCATCTCCCTTATGACCACATACTTAATGACTCAAAACACTCTTCTTTGGGTTTAGAAAGAATGCTATCTCTAGTGGAATCATTTTTATATTCGCCAACACTCACTAATTCCCATGATTCGACATCATTCAACAACGCAAGCATCAACTTATTATTTAATGCATGACCTGACTTATAAGCATGGTAGGCGCCAATAATATTATGGCCTGATACGAAGAGGTCTCCAATCGCATCCAGTGTTTTATGTCGCACAAGTTCGTTGTTAAATCGCAGACCTTCCGGGTTCAGAACGCTATATTCATCAAGACCTATCGCATTATTCAAACTTGCCCCTAACCCAAGACCTTTTTGTTGTAGAAGTTCTACATCACGAACAAATCCAAAAGTTCTGGCATCAGCAATCTCGCCAATATAGTTTTCTTTCGACACTTCAATATTTAATCTATTGGTCTCAGCAGAAATCAAGGGATGCTTAAAATCAATCATAAAATCGATCGAGAACTTAGAGTCTGGATGCAAAAGAGCCCATTTGTCGCCATCTTTTACGGAAACCGTTTTTTTTATCAGCAGATATTTTTTTAGCGCACACTGCTCTATCAAACCAGCGTGCATTATTGAATATATGAATCCTCTGGCACTCCCATCGAGAATGGGAAGTTCTGGAGCATCGAGCTCCACCAAGAGGTTATCAAGTCCCATGCTGGACACCGCAGAGAGGAAATGTTCGATTGTTGAAACTCGAACTCCCTGAGGGTTGATAATGCTTGTTGCCAGCATAGTGTCATGAATCTGATCGGCACGGAGCTGAATATCAACAACAGGAGTTACATCTGTTCTACGGAACCGTATGCCACTATTGGCACCAGCAGGCATGATTTTCATGTTAACGGTTTTACCGCTATGCAAGCCAATACCGTTTAACTCAACAATATTCTTGATAGTTTTTTGCTTGATCATGGAGACCTCTATTTGCTCTAGCGACTAGGCAGAACGTCTGCAACAAGGCTCCATTAATGATTCCCCCTATTGCCCTGTTCATCGTCCTCGCTACTCTCGACTTGGTTCCATTAAAAACCCTAAAGTTGATATAGGGTCAAGCTTTTATACGATATACACATGAAGCATCTTGCACGAGTCGCACTGACTGACCCGAGTTAGTTACCATCATATTCCTTATGGTTGAGACCATATGGAAATCAGTGAATTAAAAATATTTATTCATCCAAAACACAAATGGTTTTAAGAAAACCTAACCCCCTTCTTGTAAAATTATTCAAGATAGTCAAGTATATTTTTTATATTGTCAATTAGGGCCACATGCAGGTCAGGGTCATCACATTCATCTGAATGGCAATAGGAAATATGTTGAAGTATAATTCTTTTTTTGAATTCGCTAACGGTGCACTCCAACTCATACACCGACCGTACGATATCAATACAAGGTTCATCATCGATTAAAAAATCCTGCATTTTATTATATTTATCAGCCAGCTCTTCTATCATAGGAATCAATACGGGGTCATTAACTAACATTGGCATATCTCTCCTCATCGTCTGAAAGTAAAGATGGACACAGCGCTGATAAATCCCAACTCCCTTGCTTACGGTACCGACCGGGAGGAAGATGAAACTTGTTTTTGAAAGCTCTCGTGAAAGTTTGTTGCGAATCAAAACCATACTGAAGAGCAATGTCCAGAACTGTTCTGGAAGTTAGTTTCAGATCGATGGCAGCGCAGGATAATCGACGAGAGCGAACATATTCACCCCGCGCAATGCCGGTCGCCTGTTTAAATAAACGTTGAAAATGCCATCGTGAATAACCAGATTTTTCAGCAATGATTTCTACTGGCAAGGTTTTATTCAATGAACATTCAACCCACTGTACAATATCTTCGACAACACTTTCAGAATATTTTTTGGTGTCCATCCGCTCCCCCTCAAACCATATTCGATAAATATGTTCAAACCAGAATACGGTCTCTGAGTCTGTCGTCCATGAAGAACTCAGAGACCCAACTCTTTATTTTCGTAATAATCTCAGGCCATTTGCCACAACCAGAAGACTGGCACCAACATCAGCAAATACAGCCATCCACATGGTTCCCATTCCCATGAGCGTGAGTACAAGGAATACGGCTTTAATACCTAGAGCGAGGCTGATATTTTGTACAAGTAAGCTGTACGTTTGTCGGGACAATTTCACAAAGGCTGGTATTTTACGCAGGTCATCATCCATTAAAGCTACATCTGCAGTTTCAATCGCCGTATCAGTACCCATTGCTCCCATAGCAAAACCGATATCAGCTGCAGCCAGAGCCGGTGCATCATTGATACCATCACCAACCATCCCAGTGATTCCAATCCGTGAATGCTCTTCAACTGCACGATGTTTATCTTCTGGCAATTGATTCCCTCGAGCCTCATCAATTCCAACCTGAGATGCGATTGCTTTAGCTGTATGTGGGTTATCACCAGTCAGCATAATAGTTTTAACGCCAAGTTCATGAAGTTGTTCAATCGCTTCACGACTGCTGTTTTTAACAGTATCAGCAACAGCGAACAGCCCAAGCACTTGCTTACCATCATTGAGTAAAATAACTGTTTTACCCTGGCTTTCCAGCCTTTGTACTGTTGCTTTAATCTCTGATGGACAATTAAAGTGTTCTTCTGTCAAACGCAGGTTTCCAAGGTAAAAATCCTTACCTGTAATTACGCCATGCACACCTCGCCCAACAATCGCTTCAAAGCTGTCAACATCCTGCTTTTTCAAATCAGCAGAAGCATTCACAATTGCCAGTGAAACAGGGTGATCAGAGTAACTAGCGAGACTAGCTGCAGTAGTACGAACTTCACGCTCGCTCCATCCATTGAATACCATTACGTCGGTTTGTACTGGTTTCCCATGGGTAATAGTTCCTGTTTTATCCAGCGCAAGGGCTTTTAGCTTACGTCCCTGCTCAAGATAAACACCGCCTTTAATGAGAATCCCTTTGCGAGCAGCTGCAGTAAGTCCACTGACAATCGTTACTGGCGTAGAAATAACCAGGGCACATGGACACGCTATGACAAGCATAACTAAAGCTTTATAGATCCACTCCTGCCATGTTCCTGCCCCAAACAATGGTGGCAATACAGCAACCGCAACAGCAATACCCATAACGACTGGGGTATAAATCTGGGAAAAGCGGTCAACAAAACGTTGTGTAGCTGCTTTGGCACCTTGCGCCTGCTCAACAGCATGAATGATTCGCGCAAGGGTTGTATTATTTGCAGCTGCAGTGACTTTATATTCAAAAGAGCCTGACTGATTTATTGTTCCAGCAAATACTGTATCGCCCGCGATTTTATCGACAGGCATACTTTCACCTGTAATTGGAGCCTGGTTAATGGTGGTTTGACCTTTGACGATTTCTCCGTCGAGACCAATTCGTTCACCTGGTTTTACCCTAACAATACTGCCCGGTTGTACGCTACTGGCGTCAACTTCCTGCCATGTTCCATCAGCTTGTTGGACCATTGCAGTTTCAGGAGTCAGGTTCATCAGTGAACCTATTGCATTTCTGGCTCTATCGAGTGATTTGGCTTCTATTAGTTCAGCAATGGTGAATAACACCATAACCATCGCCGCTTCTGGCCACTGCCCAAGGACCAAAGCCCCAGTAACGGCAATACTCATTAGTGCATTGATATTCAAGTTGCCATTGCGAATCGAAATCCAACCTTTTTGGTAGGTTGTCAGACCACAAGAAAGCACTGCTATCAAAGCCAACCCAGCTTCGAGCCAGTCAGGCATATCAGCCCAGTGCATCACTTCGGCTGCAAGAGCAGCTACGCCAGCCAGAGCTAATGGCCACCAGGGCTTTTTTTTCTCCTGGGTATTTTTCTTGCCGCTAGTATTATCCGAAACTTCTGGCTCGAATCCCAACGAGCGAATTGCAGCCATGATCGCTTCAAGCGAATCCGGTGTATGAGTTACAGTCAAAACACGCT
This sequence comes from Pseudomonadota bacterium, assembly GCA_038533895.1. Taxonomy (GTDB): domain Bacteria; phylum Pseudomonadota; class Gammaproteobacteria; order Enterobacterales; family Vibrionaceae; genus Vibrio. The sequence goes on from JBCAXU010000036.1 coordinate 19,651, forward strand.
GCATCAGGTTGAAATCAAGCTCTTTAACAGAGCTCATTCCACCCAGTTTCTTTTTGATAAGATTTTCTTCAACAGGACAATCCATCTGCATAATGCGAATTTCTGTCCGTAATCCACCAGCCACAACCTGCGAGCCCCCCAGGCTACTCAATTGTTCTGGAGCCGCGGAGCAACAATCCCCCTCATGGCCGTGATCGTGGCCTTCATGAGAATGCTCTTGCGCGGCATGATCATGGTTACATCCCTTATGATTATGCTCATCATGCGAATGCCCTTCGCCGCCATGACTATGGGCATCATGATTATGGCCTTCATGGGAATGGTCATCACTGCATTTATTGTGATTATGAGCCTTCTGATCATGTGCATGATCATTTGCTTTATGTGATTCACCAGTATTCTTAACCCGGAGTCCTGTCCCTAAATTGAACGTTTCACAGCAACTAGCCGCTTCGTCTCCTGCAGGGGTTTTGCTATTTTTTACACCACCACTCATTTTCATTTCCTCATCTGCTAACTATACTGACTATTAAAGACCCTGATCTAACTACAGGGTCAAGTGCATAAGGGGGGATGCATGAAAATTGGTGAATTGGCCCGTAAGGCGGGTTGTCCGGTGGAAACTATTCGGTACTATGAGAAAAAAGGATTACTTCAAGCTCCATTAAGAGATATTGAAAATAACTACCGCTGTTACAACAATACTCATCTGGAAAAGTTGTTATTTATCCGACGCTGCCGCTCTCTTGATATGACTCATGAGGAAATACGTGCATTGCTACTGGCAATTAATAATCGCGGTAAAGACTGTGGCCCCATTGATGCAATAATCAGTGCCCATCTCACGCATGTTCAGCATCGTATTAAAGAGCTATTAGCCCTGGAAACACAACTAAAAGAACTTAATGGCTATTGCAGCTCAGACCGGAGCGTGGACGAATGCGGGATAGTACAGAAATTGACTGCTGATGAAGAGAATGGTGATCTTCCTTTAACCGTACCAACTGACCACTTGGGGGGGGTGCATTAGTGGTGTGCGCTTATAAGTTGATTAGACTGATGGCGTAACACTAGCCCATACAGCTTTGTGCTACGCCATCATGCCCTTAAAATAAGGGGTCGGGCTTTTTCCATTTCGTTACCACGAGAACTACGTTGCACCGCCCCTTCTCTCTTACCGGGATGGCTTTTAGCATCAGCGGTCATTAATGTCTGGTATTGGGCATTCAAATCGCTCATCCCCAGCACAGCTTTTGAACAGAGCTCTGAGTGTATATGCCATTCGTTGCATATTTTCCATACGTCGCTCTAAATCATCCATATGCTCTTGTGCCAGACGTTTAACATCGGCGCTCTGGCGAGATTTGTCATTCCATAACTTGAGCAAATCGGCTATCTATTCAAGAGAAAAACCAAGGTCACGCGCACTGCGGATAAAAATCAGACGGTGGACATCATTGGGTGCATAATCACGGTAGCCTGCTTCGGTACGACCTATAGCAGGAATCAGACCAATTTGCTCGTAATAGCGAATCATCTTTGCGAAGATTCCTGATTCGTTCGATGCTTTACCAATGTTCATAACTCCCCTTTATCTTAGTGCTCAGAGTCTTCTGCCAGCGGAGTCTGGAACCGACGCAAACGAAGTGCGTTGCCCAGAACAAATACACTGGATAGCGCCATCGCGCCTGCAGCAAAGATTGGCGAAAGCAGCAATCCATAGGCAGGGTACAGCAAGCCTGCTGCTACAGGGATCAATGCGGCATTATATCCAAACGCCCAAAAAAGATTTTGCCTGATGTTACCTATTGTTGCCTTAGACAATCCAATAGCATTAGGCACACCCTGTAGGTTGCCGGACATTAAGACAACATCAGCAGATTCCACCGCTATATCGGTACCTGTACCAATTGCAAGCCCAATATCTGCCACAGCTAAAGCTGGGGCATCATTAATGCCATCACCAACATAAGCGACCTTACCGTAAGACTCCTTCAACCGACGAACTGCTTCAACTTTCCCTTCTGGCAACACTTCGGCAACCACTTCATCAATACCCAGCTGTCTCGCTATCGCATTTGCTGTATTGGCATTGTCACCTGTAATCATTGCGACTTTGAGCCCCAGTTGGTGCAATGCATTTATGGCAATCGGCGTACTTGATTTAATAGGGTCAGCGACTGCGATAATGGCTGCCAGACGTCCATCGATAGCAACATAGAGTGGAGATTTCCCTTCGTTTCCAAGGCGTATCGCAGTCTTTGAAAAATATTCGATGTCCAAGCCTAACTCACGCATAAATCGATCAGCCCCAATCTCTACGCGCTCTCCGTCTACTAGTGCTCAGAGTCTTCTGCCAGCGGAGTCTGGAACCGACGCAAACGAAGTGCGTTGCCCAGAACAAATACACTGGATAGCGCCATCGCGCCTGCAGCAAAGATTGGCGAAAGCAGCAATCCATAGGCAGGGTACAGCAAGCCTGCTGCTACAGGGATCAATGCGGCATTATATCCAAACGCCCAAAAAAGATTTTGCCTGATGTTACCTATTGTTGCCTTAGACAATCCAATAGCATTAGGCACACCCTGTAGGTTGCCGGACATTAAGACAACATCAGCAGATTCCACCGCTATATCGGTACCTGTACCAATTGCAAGCCCAATATCTGCCACAGCTAAAGCTGGGGCATCATTAATGCCATCACCAACATAAGCGACCTTACCGTAAGACTCCTTCAACCGACGAACTGCTTCAACTTTCCCTTCTGGCAACACTTCGGCAACCACTTCATCAATACCCAGCTGTCTCGCTATCGCATTTGCTGTATTGGCATTGTCACCTGTAATCATTGCGACTTTGAGCCCCAGTTGGTGCAATGCATTTATGGCAATCGGCGTACTTGATTTAATAGGGTCAGCGACTGCGATAATGGCTGCCAGACGTCCATCGATAGCAACATAGAGTGGAGATTTCCCTTCGTTTCCAAGGCGTATCGCAGTCTTTGAAAAATATTCGATGTCCAAGCCTAACTCACGCATAAATCGATCAGCCCCAATCTCTACGCGCTCTCCGTCTACGGTAGCCCTGACGCCCATCCCAGTAATTGAATCAAACTCAGTCAACACCGGCAGTGATATCTCTTTTCCTAGAGCGGCCTCAACGATAGCGCGGGCAATAGGATGTTCCGAACGTGATTCAACAGCGGCAACTTTTGCTAATACTAAGTCAAGCTCAAACCCTTCAGCCAACTCCAGATCTGTCATTACTGGGCGTCCCTCAGTCAAAGTGCCAGTTTTGTCTACAGCAACGACCTTGGCATCTTTAAGCAACTGCAGAGCTTCTCCCTTACGGAACAAGATCCCCATTTCTGCACCACGGCCAGTACCTACCATGATAGAGGTTGGGGTAGCCAATCCCATTGCACATGGGCAGGCAATGATCAACACAGCCACGGCATTAACCAGTGCGAAAGACAGGGCCGGTGATGGCCCAAATGTTAACCAGGCAAGGAAAGTTAACAACGCTGCCAGCATCACCACAGGAACAAACCATAATGTCACCTTATCGACCACAGCTTGTATGGGTAGTTTAGAGCCCTGGGCTTGCTCTACCATTCTGATTATTTGTGACAGCATCGTCTGACCACCAACGGCTGTTGCACGCAACCTCAATGCTCCTTTCTGGTTAACAGTCCCGCCAACCATTAAGCTTCCGGGAACTTTCTCGACGGGGATAGGCTCCCCCGTTATCATCGATTCATCGACAAAACTTGTTCCTTCGCTCACCTCACCATCAACCGGTACCCGCTCACCTGGTCGAACTTCGACAATGTCATCAAGGGCTACATCGCTGATGGGAATATCGATGACAATACCGTTACGCAGCACATGCGCCTCTTTGGCCTGCAATCCAACCAAACGCTTGATAGCCTCAGACGTTCGACCTTTAGCCCGCGCCTCCATGAATCGTCCTAAAAGAATAAGAGCGACGATTACCGCAGCTGCTTCGTAATACACATTGACGGTACCTTGAGGCAGAAGACCCGGAGCAAAGGTCGCAACCATTGAATAACCGAATGCAGCGAGAGTCCCGACGGAGACGAGAGAGTTCATGTCTGGGCCAAGTCTTAATAACGCGGGAAAACCTTTCACGTAAAAGCGCCGTCCCGGAATAGCCAGCACCAGCAATGTTAACACAAACTGGAGATACCAGCTTTCCTGGAGCCCAATGGTATCCATTATCCATTGATGCATTCCCGGTATCACATGCGACCCCATTTCCAGAATAAATACTGGTAACGCAAGTACAGTCGCCAAAAATAAATCTTTCTTCAACGCAGCCTTTTCAATATCTTTTTTTTCTGCAGTATCATCATTATTCTGGCTTTGGTTATCAACCAGGCTGGCTTCATAACCGATTTTTTCGATAGCAGTTATGAGGTCATCAGCTCCAGCGGTTCCACGAACAGTGGCTCTTTCAGTCGCTAAATTAACAGTGGCTTCTTTTACACCTTTAACCGCTCGGAGCGACTTTTCGACACGCCCTACGCATGATGCACATGTCATGCCCTGAACTGATAACTCTACAGAAGCTTGGGGAACCTCATAGCCGACCTTTTCAACTGCTTCAACCAACGCCATACGATTAACTAATGTATTTAGGCGGATATCTGCACGCTCAGTTGCAAGGTTAACGCTTACGCTTTGTACACCTTCAACCTTAGCCAGAGCGGCTTCAACTCGTCCAACGCAGCTTGCACAAGTCATTCCCTCAATGGGCAAACTGACTTGAGTTTCACCATCATTAGAATGCTGTTTTTTTTGAATGCTCATGATGTATTTCTCATCGTTATGTTCAGATAAAGAACAACCTTAAGGCTTACCATCGTGGGAAGGTCAAGCGCATTATTTTGAACATGCCGATACCGTGGAAGAAATCGTCATAAAATCCTTTACATGAACACATGTTCATGTGTCAGAGTATCGATAAAACCCAGCTTTTTGCTGCAATGTAGTTCACTTAAGCGGAGCTGCCTTGCGATTAACTGGATATCGGGTCTTTGATATTTTTACCGCCCTAGGCCTATTTGGCTTAGGGCGTTTGTCTATAAAAAGGATGGATAAGTCTCCTCGCAGACTTTTTAGACGCTTTGCCGTATTACCGGGAGACACCTCTTTGCACATGACCTTTGTTGACTCGCGATAAACTGACAAGCGTACTTAAAACTGATTTCATTGGGCATTCGACCATGCTCTACTGTCGCTTGACTGGCCTCTCGTCTCACCAAGTTATAACCAAGTAAAAGCCCCCCATAGTTCTTGATAGACAAGCTCCACCGTCTTACTCCTCAGTACTAAAGCGTTGTGTTGCATCGAACTTTTTATGTCTCGATACCCCAACTCAATTTACCATCTCTCATGGTAAAGCTCAGCGACCAATTCTCCGTCGTACTCTTCCCTCGGCAAAGACGTAAACACGGTTTTGTGCTTACCTTGTACTTGATATGTAACGGCTCTGACTTGCCATTTTTCAGGTAGGTTAGGATTTTTCTTGCGTGCCTGTGGTGAGACGTTCATTTCTACCAACATGTCGTCGCTCTCCTCATCGTCCAGAAGGATGTATTTAACCCCTTTCTTAGCAGGCAACAAACAGACCAGTTACCGCGAGTGAAATAGCGCAGTTAACTCAATAGGCATTCACTTTGCGACGCAACATGTTGAGCTTATCAACCTGGCGTCGAATATCACTGAAGAATTCTTCTTTCTCCATGGCCAGCGCTAGCTCCCATTCTTTGGCCAAACCTTGGCAGTCCAAAAATGCGTATCTCAGCTTCGTCTTTGAAATACGCAGCCCCTTGCTAAAGACCACGCGTTTGCCTCGTTGACCGTGAAAACTGTTGATGTACCACTCAATGCCAAAGCCATACTTAAAGTCTCTGATACGGACACCAAGCAGCCCCCAATCTTTAAAGGGCGCATTCTCGCGAACCTTGTAATGGGTAACCCAAAAGTCATCAACTTCAGTTCGTGCCAGTGCTTTTAGCCTGTCCGTTTCTTGCTGAAGTAAATCTGATACCTCTGCTTTCCATTGTTCATTGACGATTTCTACCAAACCAATTTCCCCATCCAATTAACCCCAAAAGCCAAAACCACTATCCGTTTGGCTTTTGGATCGAAACGCCAAACGTAAAACTGCCGTAACAATCACTGTTTGGCGTCTCGATATAAATCAACTCGCGCAATCCCATACCTGACAAGGGATACAGGCCGATTTCACTTAAAAACGCCTAAAAAGACGTATTGCCATGAAAATACAAACCGTTTGGCAAGTTCAGGCCAGAATGCAAACAACGTTTGGCGTCTCGATTTTTTTGGCTAGGTTATCCGCCGCCAAACAGAGCCTATTCTCATACTTTTGCGAAAATGCAATAGGCAGATAGATGAAAGGATTTGTCACCTTTCTGCCCACCGCCAGTGCACCGAATCCTGATAATGACATTTGAGTGAACCGCCAGAGCACTTGGAAATGCCCAAGCGTGGCCAGTGCGGTTGATTGAAAACCGTTAGAGCACTTTGAGTGCACAGGAGATAAGTATGTTTGTACTAGGCGTAGATATCGGTTACTCAAACCTGAAGCTGGCAATTGGCCAATCAGGCAGTGAACCGAAAACCATTATTCTGCCTGCGGGTGCCGGTCCTGCGGATCGTATGCCGGAGCGTATCGGTGGAGGCGATGATGAAACTTGTTTGTATGTGTTTGTCGATAATGAGCGTTGGGCCGCTGGTGTTCCTGCTGGACGCCTTCAAGGCTGGGAACGAGAGCTTCACCCGGAATATCCCACCACAAAAACCTATAAGGCACTTTTTCATGCCGCCTTGTTAATGGCTGAAACAGAATCCATCGATTTGGTTGTCACTGGATTACCGGTTTCCCAGTTTCATGAACCACAACGCAAGTCTGACCTTGTGCAGCGTTTAAAAGGTGTCCATCAAGTGACGCCAAAGCGCAGCATCACCGTTCATGACGTCAAAGTGCTGCCGCAGCCTGCCGGTGCCTATATGGATCTGGTTCAAACAGGTGGTGATTTGGGCTTGATTGAAGAAGGTCGCGTCGTCGTCATCGATCCCGGCTTTTTTTCTGTTGACTGGGTTGCCCTTGAGGCCGGAGAAATTCGCTACAGCTCATCAGGAACCAGTCTTCAGGCAATGTCCGTGCTACTGGAAACCATTGATAAGCTGATTTCAGAAGATCACGGTGCCAAAGTCGGAATGGATCGACTTGAAAAAGCCATGAGAACTGGCGACTTACAGGTCCTGCTATTTGGAGAAAAAGTCGATATTTCACCTTATCTGAATGCTGCCATGAAAAAGGTAGCGCCTGTTGCTCTTACAGCCATGCGCCAATCCATGCGTGACGAAAGCATCAATGCGGACTTGGTATTGATCGCCGGAGGTGGAGCCATGGCTTATAAGGAAGCGGCCAAGGAGATTTTTTCACGAAGCAAGATCATCGTGCCGGAACAGTCTGTTTTGGCGAACGTCCGAGGCTTCTGGTTTTATGGGGTCTGATTATGAGAGTTGTCGTCAACATTCCCCCAGGGAGCCACCCTGAACTGCTCAAAGAATTGGAAAAGACGCCACCACGGGAACGCGCTGAGCGTCTGCGGATGCTGGCCACCTTTGGGTTAATTCACATGAGCCAACCCAATCTATCCACGACATCTGCACCGGTGGATGGCCATGCACCAGATGGTGAAGTTACTTCTAAGAGTACAGCGCCAGAACCCAAAGCAGAATCACGTAAACAATCATTAAAATCCAAACTAGGGCTGGGCTTATAACATGGCGTTATCAGTTAGCTGGCTCGATGCCAGGTTAAATAAAGAAGCAAAAGAAACCGTAGTAAAAGCCGACCGAGATGGGCTAAGTGCTCGGGTATCGCCCAAGGGCAAAATTGTTTTTCAGTTTCGTTATCGTTTCGATGGCAAGCAACAGCGGGTAGACATAGGTACTTACCCACTTATGAAGCTTGCTGAAGCTAGGAATGAGCTGGATAGGTTAAGGGCTGTACTCGACCAGGGCAGAAACCCCAAGCTCTACCTACAGCAGGAACGGGCCAAGTATTCTGCCAATCAAAGCTTCGAATCGATTTTTCGAGACTGGATAGACTCTGCCGGTAAGCAAGGGCTAAAGGAGAAAACGTGGCACTACCAAAAACGCAGCAGTGAAATATATTTGCTGCCCCGACTTGGCAAGTACCCATTAACTGACATCAATGAATTGTCCTTGCGAAACTGTCTTCGTGAGGTTTCGGAGTCGTCCCCTTCAAACACAGAACGTCTGGTGTCTGTGCTGCACAAGTTTTATGACTGGCTGATTGATGAACAAATTTTGGAAATTAACGCTGCCGCTGGGATCACAGCAAAAAAGGTTGGCGGTAAGAAAGGCAAACGAACTCGGGTGCTAAATGACAACGAGATCAGGATACTTTGGCGCTATTTGCATGAGTCAAAAATCACTGAGAAGAATCGCATCTACATAAAACTGCTTCTCTTATTGGGAGGGCGCAAGGGCGAACTCATTCAAGCTGAAAAACATCACTTTGACTTGCAATCTGCAATGTGGACAGTGCCCATAGAGATCCGCAAACAAGGTGAGAAAATTGGAGCGCCGATCATGCGGCCACTAATCAAACCAGCTATCGAGCTGATTGAACTGGCGATGCAGATGAGCAAATCAACTTACTTGTTTCCCGCGAACGGACAAGAAGAGCTTGCCACAAATGGCTTTGATACCACTATTCCTAACAATGTGAAAATCTGGGCTCGCAGGTCGCTTGGTATTGAGATGGAACACTGGTCTATGCATGATCTTCGCAGAACGATGCGAACGCGAATGTCAGCCATCACCACGCAAGAAGTTGCCGAGTTGATGATTGGCCACAGCAAAAAAGGGTTGGATGCTATCTACAACCAATATCAGTACCTGGATGAAATGCGTCATGCTTACGACGTTTGGTATCAACAGCTAGAGACCATCATCGAGCCGACAGGCTTTCCGTTCAACTGGCGTTTCGGACAATAAAATAAAAGAAAGAGGCTCAGTCCTCTTTCTTCTCATACTCCTCCAAATCTTCAATGTGCCACAGCTTGTTTCGTGTATTTCGGTTGATACGAGGTTGCGGCAAGCTGCCATCTTTTATTCTTCGCCAGAGCGTCGTATAGCTAATGTGGTAACGAGCCATCACTTCGTAAGATGTTAGAAAAGGGGTTACCTGGTGCGCTACTGCTGTCATCTGCATTCTCCTGAAAATCAATGTAAAGCTATCATCGCCTGATTCATCACTTGTTGATGGTCAGAAAGATGCATGATTTGTTCAGAAGATCAGCCTTATCAAAACACAAATGTTGCTATTAGGTACTTTTCAGCTCAAACCTATGAATAACAAGGGCTACAAGGCGGTTTGTGTCATGAATAGCAATCAACACGCCTAACGAGAAAAATTTGTACACACTGTTTGTACACTCGCAACGATGACACACCAAAAACCACAATGACGAACCCTTTAAATTCATAAGCTTATAAACAAAAAACTAGAGATGATCGCATTTGTTCCGCTTTTGTAATATCGAAACCAAAGTACCAAAAGCAAGAGGTACTTTCTTCATCAAACCCAGTAACCACAAGGCCTACAGCCAGATTTGTGTCATGAAATTTTCGCCAAAGGCCTCTAAAACGGAATTTGTACTCAAGTTTGTACACACTTTCCGAGGTTACGCTTGAACATCATTGAAAAGCAAAGAAACGAGAAAAAGACAAAAAGCCTTTAAATTCAGTACGTAGAGATGTGATTGTGGTGTGCAATGAAAGGTGGTTTTAAGCGTTGAAAGGCTGGGTGGCATCAGGGTGCGAGATAATCGCGAAAGTCCGTCTTTTCGAGACTTCCTGAGGAATTGAAGCGTTTGACATCGATTAAAATCTTCTCTTAAGTTGAGCACAGCTCAAGTAAAATAAAATTACTTGC